>NZ_JBDJNT010000026.1:0-38462 GCF_039674525.1 Stenotrophomonas sp. TWI377 | reverse complement strand
GCCCGGCGGTGGCCGTCTCCCTCCCAGAGGGCCACCCGGGGGCCCCGGCCCCGCGCCCGCCACTACCGGTCTGGCAACACCCGCGCGATTACCTGTACGCGCCCGCCAATGCCTGCGCGGTGACCCGTACCGGCCGCGCGTGCTCATCCATGTGCAGGGTCACCGACTTGCCATCGGCCAGCGACGCGGCCACTGAGGCACTCGCGCCGAGGTCGTGCGCGATCTCGGCGCGGGTAACATCGTCATGCGGCAGCCGACGTTCCTTGCCCGTGAAGCGCATGCGGTTGTACTCGGCCCAGGCGATCAGCAGCGCCGCGCAGCAGAGCAGCATGACCGGCAGGGCGATCACCACGAACGGGTCGATCATCTGCTTCTGTTCGTACAGCTGCGTCCAGGCCATCTGCCCGCCCAGCAGCCAGGAAACCAACGTGACCAGCGGTGCCCACAGGTAGAAGTAGAACGCCCAGAAGGCGATGGTCACAAAGCCCCAGGCAGTACGCTGCAGGCGTGGCTGCTGGCGCGGTTTCTGGATCAGCCGCGAGTCGAAGCGGCGGGTGGATTTGACAGTGTTCATCGGATACCCCGGTCAGGACTGACCCAGACCGCGCGCTTGCCACGACGCTTGAAGATCGTCTTGGGGAACGCCACCAGGGTCGTGAACAGACTGATGAGCCAGTACGCCATCGGGTACCAGATCACCCAGAAGTAATTACGTCCAATATGCGTTTCGTAACGGCGGTCGATGATCAGGCTGCTGGCGAACTGCAGCAGGCAGACCAGCGCCAGGATCACGCCATGCCACTGCGGCAGCAGCGTGGCGATGTACAGCTCGGGCGGCAGTGTCATGAATTTGCCCAGTGCCCACAGCACGATGATGGCCAGCATCGTGTACGCCCACAGCACGCTGAGGATGTACTCCAGCAGCACGCCCCACATGCGGCGCTTGCGCCAATGGAACAGCGAGCCACCGTGCCGCAGCAGCACTTCCACGCCCCCTTGGGCCCAGCGCAGGCGCTGCCGCCACAGCCCCTTCAGCGTTTCCGGCATCAGGATGAAGCACAGCGCATTGGGCTCGTAGCGGATGTCCCAATGATCCATCTGCAGGCGCCAGCTGATGTCGATGTCCTCGGTGACCATGTCGTCGGACCAGTACCCGATCCGATGCAGCGCAGTACGGCGGAACGCGGCGATCACCCCGGAGATGGTGAAGATGCGCCCATACACCCGCTGCGCGCGCTTGATCATGCCGATGATCGAAGAGAACTCGGCGACCTGCAGCCGGCCCAGCAGGGTGGAACGGTTGCGGATGCGCGGGTTGCCGGTGACCGCGCCCACGCGCGGGCCCGAGGTGAGGTGCCAGACCATCCAGTGGGTGGCGTACTCCTCCAGCATCGCATCGCCATCGATGCACACCAGGAACTCCGAGCGTGCCGCCAGCGCGCCCATGCGCAGCGCATTGGCCTTGCCGAGGTTGCGGTCCAGATGCACCACGCGCAGGCGTGGGTGCAGGGCGGCCAGGGCATCCAGCCGTGCCCCGGTATCGTCGCTGCTGCCATCGTTGATGGCGATGACTTCGAAGTCCGGGTAGTTCTGCTTCAGCGCCGAACCGAGGGTGTCTTCCAGGTTCTCCGCTTCGTTGTGGCACGGGATCAGGATCGACGCGAACGGATACTCAGCCATCGGCGGCGGATCATCGCGGTCGCGTGCCTTGCGTTCGCGCCGGAAGAAGTAATACAGGCCGCCGGACATCCAGAAGAACGCCATCACCATCGGGTAGAAGAAGGCGAACTGGAACAAGGTGTAGAGAAGAGGATGCATGGCGACCTCACTTTTCCTCGTACGGGAAGCTGCGGGCCGACATGGCCGCGCGCGCGTCATACGTGGAGGGACGTCCGGCGATGAAGTCATCCGGATACCAGGCGAAATGACGCACGCCCTGCGCCTGTAGACGGCGGATCTGTGCGCGCAGGCGGTCGCCGGGGATCGGCTTGCCGGTGCGCCAGTCCAGCGTCTGCAGCTCGAACATCGTCTGCGACAACTGCGGATCGTGCTGCTTCACTGCCACCACCAGCCGGTCCAGCCAGCGTTCCGGGCTGCGGCTGCCTTCCATCCACGGCATCGCCATCAGGGCGGTGTGGTCGTAGGCCTTGTTGAACAGGTCCAGACGCTGGGCGAACCAGCTCGCGCTCTGCGGTTCCAGCACGGGCTGGGCATACAGGTTGCGCACGGTGCCCAGCTTCGGCCGCCAGCGCTGCGCCGCGGTGCGCAGCTCCAGGGTGAAGTCGATCAGCGCCTGGGTGCGTGCACCGTCATCGTCTTCGGGCGGCAACTGGGTCAGCTCGGTGTCGCGCAGGTAGGCGTCATCGTGGAAGAGCAGGCCCTCGAAGTACGCGTTGATCGCCAGGTCTTCGTAGATGTCATCGATGATCCTGCGGACCTGCGGCCGGGTGAAGTCCAGCCGGAAGATGCCGTCGCTTTCTGGGCTCTCGATGGCCAGCGCCTTGCGGATGGCCGGGTCCTTGAGCTCGTAGCCCAGCACCGGCAGCCACGCGAACACCTTCACCCCGGCGCGCGTCTTGAGCTGCCACGCCACCCGGTTGAACAGGTCCGCACGCATCGGCAGATGGCGGTTGGGGAAGTACAGCGCGTCGGCCGAGCCGTTGCCGTCCGGATCGGCGAAGGCCTGCAGGAAGACGTGGGTGGGGCCGATCTTCTTGACCCGCTCGATCAGCGCATCCAGGTTCTTGGCCAGCTGCACCGGGTCGGCATCGTAGACCGCATCCAGGTCGATCTGCAGCGCCCGCATGCCATCGCGCTCGACATCGCGGCGCAGCTCGTAGGCCAGCTGCACCACGGTCGGGTTGTTGGTCACCAGCAGGCGCGCCAGGCCGTGAAGATCACGCTTGACCGGCGTGCTGCGGCCTTCCAGATCGAACGAGACCGGCATGCCCAGCTGCTCGGCGATGTCGTTGCTCAGCGCGTTGTAGGCGGCGTACGGCCACACGATCGCCTTGGGGCTGACGCCGACATTGCGCTGGATGCGCTCCACGCTGCGGCCCAGATCGGCGCGCAGGCGGGCCTCGTACTCGCCTGCGGTTTCATAGGTCTTGCGGGCAGGATCGTAGATGCGCGTGATCACCGCCGGCGTCGAGTTGCCCTGTGGGTTGGACTGTACGCCGTGGTGCAGGTTGTCGGTATGGCTGGCCAGTTCGATCAGCCCGCTTTTCTGCATCTCACGCAGCTGCGCCCAGGTGAGGAAATCCTCGCGGGTGAACGGGCGGTAGCCGTAATCGATCTGGCGCCCGGCCGGCATATCCACGTAGTCGGTGATCACCGCCACCAGCGCCGGATAGTTGTAGGCGCGCAGCAACGGAAACACCTTGCTGTACACGCTGCGCAGGCCATCATCGAAGGTAAGCAGCACCGGCTTGGGCGGCAGCGGCGTGCCGCCCTGCGAGGCGGTGATCAGCTGCGACAGCGAGACCGGGTGATACCCGTGGGCCGACAGCCAGTCCAGATGCGCGGCGAAGTTCTGCGTGCTGACGGCATAGGCATCCGGGTCGCCGCGTTCGGCCACCTCGTCGCGGATGTCGTGGTAGCTGAGCACCAGCAGCCCGTTGTCGGCCGCATCAAGTACGGCCGGCGGTTGCTGTGCCTGGGCCGGCAGGACCACGGTGAGCAGGGCCAGCAACAGCCAGTGGGTCCAACGCTTCAAGTCCATGTGCCGCATGTCATTCTCCCCACCGCAGGCCGGCATCCAGGCCGATATGTCGTTCACGCTGTCCGTCATAGACCGGTAGCGACCAGCGGATGCCGTACTCGAAAATGCGGCCTTCGCCGAGCTGCCACTCGTGGCGGTACTCGGCCGAAGGCACGATCGCGCTGCCATAGCCCTGCTGCCAGTACTGCCCCACCGAGACCGTCAGGCGATGGCGGAAGTGGCGTTCGTAGTGACGCCACAGTTGTTGGTCCACGCGCAGCCCGATCTCCACCGAGTGGTCCTCGGATGGGTTGAAGTAGGGCACGTCGTCGCGGCTGCCGCGGCTGGCGTACAGGCTGCCCAGGCCATCCACGAACACGGTCGGCCGGGTCATCAGGCGTTGTTCGATGGCGGTGCTGACGGTATCGCGGCGATTACCGTCGTCGTAGCGGAACTGACTGGCGCCCAGGCTCCAGTGAGTACGTTCATCGCGGCGATAGTCGGCTGTCAGCGCAATGCTGTCGGCGGTGATGCCTGAGACGCGCGCCTGCATCGAGGCATCCGGGTCATTGCGTGCGGCGGTGATGCCGGCATGCCATTGATCGCTGAACTGCCAGCCGAACCCGGCACTGAGGCCGGTATCGCCGATGTGGTCGTTGGCGCGGTTGACGAAGGCTTCGGCATCGGCACGCCCGTAGCGGTAACGGGTGCCCACGCCGATCCGCAGCGGGTCGATGGTCTGGTCCTGGAAATCCACACTGCGCCGATCGGCGAACGCGACCAGGCGCCAGCGGTCGTCCAGCACCGGCGACTGCACTTCAACGCCGTAGCGGCCGTCATCGTTGCCCAGCGGTGATGCACCGCCACCGCCGGAGCTGCGTCCGCCTTCGGCGTAGGCATGCCACTGCCAGCCACGGTGCGCGCGCCAGCTGCGGTCCATGCGCTGCACGGAAGGCTGGTTGGGGTAGGCAGCGAGCAGCGTGTCGTGGATGGGGCGCGCGAGGTCATCGCGCTGCACCTGCACGTAGGCGTCGTACTGGCCCAGCCGCGCCGGTACGTCGCGCGGGTCCAGCGTGTTGGCCATGCTGTAGCGCTCCAGCGCCCGCCGTGGCCAGCCACGCATCAGGTAGATGTTGCCCAGCGAGGATTGCGAGCCGGTATTGCCTGGCCCGATCTCGACCATCTTCTCCAGATCGCGCTGCGCAGTGGGCAGGTCGCCACTGTAGGCACGCACCATGGCCAGGTTGAGGTCGGCCTCGTAGCGCGGCCAGTTCGGATAGGGTGCCTTGGCACCGTTGGCCCAGCGCCACGCGGGCTCATCGGCCTGCCACTTCTTCAGCAGGGCGATCGCGGTGTCCGCCTGCTCGTCCTCCAGATACGCATAGGCCAGTTCCGAACGCGCCTGCGGCAGCGACGGGTCAGCCTTGAGTGCGGCTTCCAGCACCGGGATCGCCTCGGCCGGATGCTGCGTGGCCATCAGCGAATCGCCGACGGCGGCCAGCAGATAGTTCGGCACCGGGTGGCCCTCGGCGAGCAGCGTGCGGTACTCCTCGCGAACCTGCGCATGGCGGCCCAGCCGGTTGAGCAGGATCAGCCGGTCATGGCGGATCCGCAGCGGCGCCTGCTGCACGGTGGTGCCATCGCGTTCGAGGTACTGCTGCATCTGCACCAGCGCGGCATCGGCTTCATCCAGGCGGGTGTCCTCGCTGGGGCCATACGCCAGGCTCCAGCCCACCAGCTTGGCCAGATAATTGCCTTCCAGCCGTTCTTTCTGTGCCGCATCGAACAGGGTGGGGCGCGCCAGGTACAGCTGCCAGGCGCGGTGCGCGTTGCCGATGTCCGCCAAGGTCAGCACCTGCAGGCGATACAGCAATGCGTCGTCGGGCGACTGCACCCGTGCCCGCTCGATCGCCGCCAGTGCATCCAGCCATTGGGCATGGTCCCGGAACTGGCCGATCTCGGCCAATGCGTTGTCCCGCGCAGTGGCTGCAGCCGCCGGAGCGGAAAAAGCGAGTGTCGCGCATGCCAGGCCGACGCAGAGCGCCAGCGGCCGATGGTCGTACATGGAACCCCCCTTGGAGCATCCTTTCAAAGGTGTGTTGCGTCAAAAGTGTGACGCACATCACATGCCAATCGTGCCTGACTGCGCAGTTGTTGCCAAATCGTTAAGACGCGGGTACGACCCATCAGCCCCCGGGTGGAACCCGGAGGGGAGGGGCAAGTCATTGAATCGCTACAGATTCAGGCCATGTCGCAGCCAAGGACGGCGCACTCCATCGCGATGAAGCTGTTCAGCCGGCTGGCGACGCCAGAGGCTCCGAACGCTGCCCGGTGCAGCCCACCGGGTCAGTTAGCGACACGCTACGTCAGCAGTTGCGCACAACGCGTGTAGATGGACGCGGCGGGGCGCCTACCACTGGTCTTCGAGCTTCTGCGGTTTGCAGGCGACCCACGAGGCGCACAACAGCACCACCGCGCACAGGACCAGGAAGCCGAACGGCAGGTGCCAGCCGCCGCTGACCGCGTGCAGCCAGCCGAACAGGAACGGGCCCAGGCAGCTGAAGGCATAGCCCACGCCCTGCATGAAGCCGGACAACGCGGCCGAACCGGCGGGGGTGCGGGTCCGCAGGTTGATCAGGGTCAGGGCCAGCGGGAACGTGGACGGCCCGATGCCGAGCAGCACCGCCCACAGCCACGGGGCCTTCATCGGGGCGAACAACAGGCCGGCGAAGGCGATCAGGAACGCGCTGAAGCCGATCAACACCAGCCCGAAGGGATTGCGCAGGCGCACGGCCAGGGCCGGCATGGTCAGCGATGGCAGCAGGCCGCAGGCCGCGAAGATCGCCACCATGATGCCGCCGAACGCCGGTGTTGCACCGGCCTCGACCACGATCCGCGGCAGCCAGGTGAACATCGAATAGGTCATCAACGAGGTCATGCCGAACATCAGGGTCATGCCCCACGCCAGCGGCGTCTTCCAGACCTTGCCGTGCGGCGCGCTGGAGGGATCGTTGGCGGCGCTGATCGTGTCCGGGTGCGGACGTGCGCGCGAGAGCATCAGCCACGGCAGTGCCGCAGCCAGCGACATCAGCGCCCAGATGCCCAGCGATACGCGCCAGCCCGCCTGCTGCGCGACCGGCACCGCCAACAGGGCCGGCATCATCGTGCCGATCTGCAGCACCGTGATGTAGAGCGTGCTCATGGTGCCCACGCGGTTGGCGAAGTAACGCTTCACCAGCGGTGGCACCACCACGTTGCCGATGCCCATACCCGCCAGCGCCACCACCGAGCCGAACAGCAGGCTGCCCACGCCGCCGGCCATCGAGCGCAGCAGCAGGCCCACGGTGGCCAGGCTCATCGCCAGCAGCGCGGTGCGCTCCAGGCCCACGCGACGCGCGACGGCCGGGGTGGTCACCCCGAACAACGCGAAGGCCGCCGTCGGCAGCATGCCGAATACGCCCGTCATGGTGGTGCCGAAGCCGAAGGTCTGGCCGAGCACATCCAGCAGCGGGGTCAGCGAGGTGACCGCGGTGCGCAGGTTCAACGCGGCCAGCAGGATCGCAGCGAAGGCGAGAAGGCGCCCGTGCAGCAGGGACTGGGACGGTGGGGTGGGGTGAGTCATCAGCATGTTTCCTGACAGGTGGCGCACCGCGGCCATGCGGGCGCGCGGGTGCAACGGCAGAGACCGGCCAGTGGCCGGCGTCTGCGGGGTAGGGGACTGGCCGCCGCCGAAGGCGGGGCCAGGACCGGCCATTGTACGGGTTAGACCCCGGCAGGTCGCGCGGGGTGGGGCGCGGTGGTGCGGCTCGGAGGCGAGGGGACCGGCCGCGGGCACGATGCCCCGCCGCGCGCCGTGCTACGTGTGAAAACGCCTTCACAACAAGGGCCGCGCGGTCCCCTTCCATGTGCGCTGCGTCAAAAAAATGACTATTTAGGAAAATTCCTACAAGCGAGCGGGTGGTTGTCTTACCGGAAGGGTGGGGTTTTTGACGGTTCTCATGTCGCGAATAGCTCTTAAATTGGCGGGCCTCCATAGGGGCGGTCTATAGCGAACGATGGTTCGTGCCAGCCCACGTTCGAGATCCTGCATGCCAAACACCGTACTACCCACCCCGGCTCGCGCCGGTTCCCATGGCGCTTCCCGGCGCACCCTCCTTCTGGCCCCGCTGGCGGCCGCGCTGGCCCTGGTCTATCTGCCGGCCAGTGCCCAGCAGCTGCCCGCCCCGGATCAGGAGCTGCTCCGCCAGCAGGAGCGCGAACGCGCCCTGCGCGAGCAGCTTGAAACCCGGCCCGATGCACGTCTGCAGGACGCGCCGGTGGCCGCACCGGAGCGGCTGCCCCAGGACGAAGCACCCTGCTTCGTGATCGACCGCATCACCCTGGAGGGCGAGCAGGCCGACCGTTTCCAGTGGGCGTTGCCCGCAGCCAACGTCAAAGGCGATCCGGCGCTCGGCCGCTGCCTGGGCACCGCCGGTATCAACGTGGTGATGTCGCGGGTACAGAACGCGATCGTCGAGCGCGGCTTCGTCACCACGCGCGTGTTGGCCCAGCCGCAGGACCTCACCACCGGCACCCTGGCACTGACCGTGGTGCCCGGCACGCTCCGCCAGATCCGTTTCGCCGAGGGCACCCATCGTGACGCCACCCTGTGGAACGCGATCCCGGCACGCAGTGGCGACCTGCTCAACCTGCGCGATATCGAACAGGGGCTGGAGAATTTCAAGCGCGTGCCGACCGCCGAGGCCGACATCCAGATCAGCCCGGCCGAAGGTGACGACGCCGCACCTGGCCAGAGTGACCTGGTGGTGCAGTGGTCGCAGCAGCGGCTGGTCCGTTTCAACCTCAGCCTGGACGATTCCGGCAGCAAGGCCACCGGCAAGACCCAGGCCGGTGCGACGATGTCGCTGGACCACGCGCTGCGCCAGAACGACCTGTTCTACGTCAACCTCAACCACGACGTGTTCAGTGGCGGCAAGCGCGGTACCAAGGGCTTCACCTTCCACTACTCGATTCCCGTCGGCTACTGGCTGTTCGGCGCGACGCGCAGTGGCTACGAGTACGAGCAGACCGTGGCCGGCAACCAGCAGTCGTATCTCTACAGCGGCGAGAGTTACAACGCCGAAGTGCGCGCCACGCGCCTGCTGTTCCGCAATGCGGACAGCAAGACCAGCATGTACCTGCGTGCGTGGGAGCGCGATTCGCGCAACTTCATCGACGACACCGAAATCCTGGTCCAGCGCCGGCGCATGGGCGGCTGGGAGCTCGGCCTGAACCACCGTCATTTCATCGGCCAGGCCACGCTCGATGGCACCGTCGGCTTCCGCCGCGGCACCGGGGCGTTCGGTTCGATCGCAGCGCCCGAGGAGCTGTTCGGTGAAGCCACCTCGCACCCGAAGATCTACTTCGCCGACGCACAGCTGAGCGTCCCGTTCCAGCTCGGCCAGCAGCGCCTGCGTTACACCGGCAGCTGGCGAGCGCAATGGAACCGTGGCGGGCTGGTGCCGCAGGACCGCTTCGCGATCGGCGGGCGCTACACCGTGCGCGGCTTCGATGGCGAGATGTCCTTGATGGGTGAGCGCGGCTGGCTCATCCGCAACGACATCGGCCTGGCCCTGGGCGGCGGGCAGGAATTCTACGTTGGCGCCGATTACGGCCATGTCGGCGGCAGCGCCACGCAATGGCAGGTAGGCAATGACCTGGCGGGCAGCGTGATCGGCCTGCGCGGGTCGTATCGCGGCCTGTACTGGGACGGCTTCGTCGGCGCCCCGTTGAACAAGCCCTCTGGATTCCAGAACGCCTATACCGTCACCGGATTCACCCTGAGCTGGTCGTTCTGATTTCAGTGCGGGCGCGTTCGCGCCGCACCGACCGCACGCACACAAAGGAATTGTCATGAACAAGCATCTGTACCGCCTCGTGTTCAACCACGCCCTCATGCTCTGGCAGGTCGCCGCGGAAATCACGCCGCGCCCCGGCGGCGCCGGTACCGGGCAGGATGGCGATCGCACGGCGGCACTGCGCCCGATGGCGTTCGCGCTGTGGGTGATGCTGGGCTGGGTCGGCGTGAGCGGCCTGGCCGCGGCGCAGGTGGTGGCCGATCCGAATGCGCCCGGCAACCAGCGCCCGACCGTGCTGGAGACCGCCAACGGCACGCCGCAGATCAACATCCAGACCCCGAGTGCGGCCGGTGTCTCGCGCAATACCTACCAGCGCTTCGATGTCGACCAGCAGGGCGTTATCCTCAACAATTCGCGCGGCAACACGCAGTCCCAGCTCGGCGGTTGGGTGCAGGGCAATCCGTGGCTGGCCGGCGGCACTGCGCGGGTGATCCTCAACGAGGTCAATGGCGCGAACCCGAGCCAGCTGCGCGGCTACGTGGAAGTGGCCGGCGACCGCGCGCAGGTGGTGATCGCCAACCCCGCTGGTATCGATTGCGACGGCTGCGGCTTCATCAACGCCAACCGCATCACCCTGACCACCGGCACCCCGATGTTCAACGGCGGCGCGCTGGAGGGATACCGCGTGCAAGGCGGTGCGATCCATATCTTCGGCGCCGGCATGGATGCCAGCCGGGTCGACTACACCGATCTGATCGCGCGCTCGGTGCAGCTCAACGCGGGCCTGTGGGCACAGCAGCTGCAGGTCACCACCGGCGCCAATACGGTGAGCGCCGATCTGAGCCGTGTGCAGGCGCAGGCCGCCGAAGGCAATGCGCCGCAGTACGCGCTCGATGTGGCCCAGCTGGGCGGCATGTACGCCAACAAGATCCTGCTCATGGGCACCGAGCACGGCGTGGGCGTGCGCAATGCGGGCAACCTCGGGGCGCAGACCGGGGAGCTGGTCGTGACTGTCGATGGCCGGCTGGAAAACACCGGCAAACTGCAGGCGCGCGACGATACGCGCATCGCTGCCACCGGCGGTGTACGCAACGAAGGGCTGGTCAGCGCCGGGCGTGAACTGAACCTGCGCACCGGCCAGGACGTGGACAACAGCGGCGGCCAGCTCAACGGCACCCGCCTGGATGTGGAGGCCGCCTCGCTGGCCAACCGCGACGGGCGCATCGAACAGGCGGGCGTGCAGGCACTGGCGGTACAGAGCGCGCGGCTGCAGAACCGTGACAAGGGCAGTATCGGGGCGCTGGCCCAACAGGACGGCACCGCGCCGACCACGCCGGGCGAAGGGGCGGGCCCGGGCGGCCCCGGCACGCCCGGGACCGGCACGGGGGGCACCGACGGCGGCACGCCCGTCATCACTCCACCGACGACCGCGCCGCTCGCGCAGGGCCGCGTGGTGATCGCGGGACTGCTCGACAATGATGGCGGCGCCGTGCTGGCCGGGGGCGACATCGACCTGCGTGCCAGCGACCTGGACAACGACGGCGGTCGCCTCGGGGTGCGCGATCTGGCCGTGGAGGGTGGCACGCTCTCCAACCGGCAGGGCGAGCTGACCACGCAGCGTGACCTGCGCGTGCAGGGCGAGGCACTGCGCAACGACACTGGGGTGCTGAATGTCGGCGGTGCGCTTGATGTGCGCGCGGCGCAGCTGTCCAACCACGGCGGCAGGATCGCCCACAGCGGCAGCGCGCCGGCCCAGCTGCAGGTGGCAGGCACGCTCGACAACACCGGCGGCAGTCTTGCCAGCAACGCGGCATCGCTGGCGCTGGCCAGCGCGGTGCTGGTCAACACCGATGGCGCGCTGCTGCACGCCGGCAGCGATGGGCTGCAGCTCACCACCGGCACGCTGGAGGGCCAGCGCGGCGAGATCGCCACCGCCGGTACGCTCACTCTGCGCGCCGGCCAGGTCGATCATCGCCAGGCCGATCTGCAGGCGGGCACGCTCGACCTCCAGGTGGATACGATGGACAACCGCGGTAGCCAAGTGCTGGCCACCGGCAACCAGGCCAACCGGATCGAGGCGGCAACCGCGCTCGACAACAGTGGCGGCACGCTCGCCAGCAACGGTGACCTGACGATCGCCACAGCGCTGTTGAACAACGCGGGCGGGCAGGTGCAGCAGGCCGGCAGCGGGCGGCTGGACATCAACGCGGCGACGCTGGCCGGCGCGGGCGGCAAGCTGCTCAGCAATGGCGCCCTGCACCTGCAGGGCCAGAACCTCGATGTCTCCGGTGGTGTGACGTCCGCCGTCCGCATGGAGATCGATGCGGGCCAATTGGACAACCGCCGTGGCGAACTGATCGCCACCGGTTCCGACGCGCTGGGCCTGCGCGTGGCCAACGCGCTGTACAACGACACTGGCAGCATCGTCGGCAACGGCGCGCTGGCCGTGCAGGCAGGCAACCTTTCCAACCGCGACGGCAAGATTCTGGCAGCAGGTGATGCGGCCTCCGCGCTGCAGGTGACCGGCACGATCGACAACCAGCGCGGCACGCTGGCCAGCGCGGGCGATCTGGACCTGCAGGCAGGCCAGCTGGACAACCAGGCCGGTACCGTCCAGGCGGCGGGCGACAGTGCGCTTCAACTCGGCGTGGGTAGCCTGCTCGACAACCGCCAGGGCGGCCTGATCGCCTCCGGTGGCGCGCAGCAGCTGCGTGCGGGCAGCGTCGACAACCGCGGCGGTACGGTCAACGCGGGCGACATGCTCGACGTGGAGATCGCGCAGACCCTGGACAACAGTGCCGGCACGATCGCCGCCAATGATGCGCTGCGCGTGCAGGCCGGCCGCATCGTCAACCGCGATGCCGGCACGCTGGCGTCGGTCGAGGGCGATGTCACCCTCGCCAGCGCGACGGACATCGACAACAGCGCCGGCGTGATCCAGGCCGAGCGTGCGCTGTCGGTGACCAGCCAAGGGCTGACCAACGTGCGTGGCACGCTGGCCGGCGCCTCCGTCGCCTTGGATACGCGTCTGGGCGGCGTGGACAACAGTGAAGGCATCATCGCCGCCACCGCCGGCACCCTGGATCTCCGCAGTGGTGCGCTGGATAACCGCGCGGGCCTGCTGCAGTCCAGTGGTGGGATGAGCATCGATACGCACGGCCAGCGGCTGGGCAATACCGACGCGGGCGCGCGTGGCGGCATCGTCAGCGGTGCCGGGCTGACCCTGCGTGCCGGTGGACTGGACAACCGTGCCGGCCTTGTCCAGGCGCAGACGGCGCTGGACGCGCGGCTGGCCTCGCTGGACAACCGCAGCGGCGGGCAGGTCGGCAGCGGCTCCTCGCTGCTGCTGCAGGCGCAGCACCTGGATAACAGCGGCGGCCGCCTGCAGGCTGCCCAGAATCTGACCCTCGCTCTGAGCGGTGAGCTGGTCAACCAGGCCGGGCTGGCCGTGGCCGGTGGCGATCTGGTCGCCCATGCCGCGCGCATCGACAACCGCGCCACGAGCGGCGGCGGCACCGCGCTCGGCCTGCAGGGTCGCAACGTGGACCTCACCGCCGCGCAGATCGACAACAGCAGCGGCATGATCGCTGCCGACCAGCGCATCGCGCTGCAGGCGACCGATGCACTGTTCAACCAGCAAGGCCTGGTGTCCTCGGCGGGTAGTCTGGACGTGCGCGCCGGCCAGGTCGGCAACACCGACGGCACGCTGCTGTCCGCGGGCAACCAGACGCTGCATGCCAACGCACTCAATGGCACCGGCCGGGTGTTGTCGCAGGGCGATCTGGTGCTGGCCTTGCAGCAGGATTACCGCAACGATGGCCAGATCACCGCCAATGGCAAGGCCACGGTCTCCACGCAGGGGCTGTGGACCAATGCAGGCAAAGTGCAGGCCGGCGATCTGGACCTGCATGCACGCCAGATCGACAACCTCGCCACCGGCGAGATCAGCGGCCTCCGCACCCAGGTGCGCGCCGATGGCGTGCTTGGCAACCGGGGGCTGATCGACGGCGTGGATACCCGCATCGATGCCGATGTGATCCTCAATGTTGGCACCGGCCGCATCTATGGCGACCGCCTGTCGATCGGTGCCACGACCCTGGTCAACAGTGATGAAACGCTGGAGGGCGTCACCCGCGCGGCCACCATTGCTGCGCGTGAGCGCCTGGACATCGGCGCCGGCACCGTGGTCAACCGCGAGCAGGCGCTGATCTTCAGTGCTGGCGGTGGCGAGAGCGCACTCAACATCGGCGGTGCGCTGGATGCGCAGGGCCATGCAGTCGGTCGCGCCGGCTCGGTGCACAACGCCAGCGCGACCATCGAGTCGCTGGGTGGCTTGAGTATCGATGCCACGCGCCTGCTCAACAGCAACGAGCATTTCGCCACCACCGAAGTGATGGTGGTGGGCCCGACCAAGAAGCTGTACATCCAGCCCAAGGGCACGCCCGGCATGCATGATGCCAGCGAGTTCACCTGGTCCAGCTGGAGCCGTGCCGGCAAGTACTGGTGGAAGAACGGCAGCGGCGACGTCAAGGATTGGACGCAGTACGACGTCACCCACACCGAGTACGAAACCCAGGTCACCTCCAGCGCGCCGGGTCGCATCATTTCCGGCGGTAACATGACGCTGCGTGGCGATGAGCTGATCAACGACAAGAGCCAGATCCTGGCTGGCGGCGCGTTGCTGGGCGATCTCGGCAACCTGCGCAACATCGATGCATTCGGCGAGTACCGCGTGCACGAGGAAGGCACCAGCCAATACACCTACAGCCGCTGGCGCGGTGGTTTCAAGCGCTATCACGAGCGCAAGTGGGACCGGAAGATCGCCTATCGCCCGGCCGATGAAGTGCGCACCATCAATCTGGGCGTGACCCGCACCGAACAGAACACGCGCGATGGTGGCAGCGGCTACCAGGTGGGCGGGGTCAGTACCGGTACCGTCGGTGGGCAGGTCGGCGGCGCAGCCGACGCCGGCGCCATCGGTGGACAGCGCCAGGTGACCGAAGTCAGCGCCAGCGTCGCCTCGCTGGCCGGTCCCGGCAGCACGGCGGGCACCGGTGCACAGGGCGCGGCGGGCAACCAGCCGACCGTGATCCGCACCATCGGCGTGGATGCCGAACTGCCGCAGACCAGCCTGTTCCAGAGCGGGCCGAATGCCGGCCAATACCTGGTCGAAACCGATCCGCGTTTTGCCGATTACCGCAACTGGCTCGGTTCGGAGTACCTGCTGCAGAAGATGGGCGTGGACCCGGCCAACGTGCAGAAGCGGTTGGGCGATGGGTTCTACGAACAGAAGCTGGTCCGCGATCAGGTCGCCCAGCTCACCGGCCGCCGCTTCCTGGATGGCTATGCCGACGACGAAGCGCAATACCGCGCGCTGCTCGACAACGCGGCCACCATCGCCGACGCATGGGGCCTGCGCCCCGGCGTGGCGCTGACCCCGGCACAGATGGCCCAGCTCACCAGCGACATCGTCTGGCTGGTCGAGCAGCGCGTGACCCTGGCCGATGGCAGCACCACCACCGCACTGGTTCCGCAGGTGTACGTTCGCGTGCGCCCCGGTGATATCGACGGCACCGGCACGCTGCTGGCCGGCCGCTCGGTGGAGCTGAACCTGCGCGGCGACCTGGTCAACAGCGGGACCATCGCCGGCCGTACCGCGGTGAAGATTGACGCGCAGAACCTGCGCAACCTGGACGGCCGCATCAGCGGTGACACGGTCAGTGCCAACGCGCGTACCGATCTGGACAACCTCGGCGGCCTGATCGATGCGCGCAGCGTGCTGGTCGCCAGCGCCGGCCGTGATCTGAACCTGGTCACCACCACCCGCAGCGGTCAGAACACCGCGGGGTTGAGCGACTTCAGCCGGACCAACATCGACCGCGTGGCCGGGTTGTTCGTGAGTGAGGCTGGGGGCACGCTGCTGGCGAGCGCGGTGCGTGATGTTCGTCTTGACGGAGCCGAGATCGTCAACGCGGGCTCCGGTGGGCAAACCGTGATCGCCGCCGGCCGCGACCTGTCACTGGGCACCGTACGGGAGGCGCGGCAGGAGAACAACGTGCGCAATGCCGACAACTATCTGCGCAGCGGGTACAGCCGTGGCGTTGGTACCAATGTCCGGACTGTCGGCGATGTCCAGCTGCAGGCAGGTCGGGACATGGAGTTGCAGGCAGCGACGGTCAACAGCGCCGAGGGTGCCCTGGTCGCGGTGGCGACCGGCAACCTCAACATCGGGGTGTCCGAAGATAGTTACAACTGGAGCGAGGGTCGAAAGCACCGGCATAGCGGCCTGCTCAACACCACGACCCGCACCACCCGCGACAGCCTCGATGAAACCGTTGCCCAGGCCAGCACGGTTGGCGGGAACACAGTGGCCATCCAAGGACGCAACGTCACCATCACCGGCAGCGATGTGATCTCCGATGTCGGCACCACGATTGCCGCCGACCAGGATCTGGTGATCCAGGCCGCTCGCGAATCGGCGACGGAAAGCCACTTCAAGAAGAAGGAGCAGAGTGGCCTGATCTACAACGGTGGCGCTGCGATCACGGCCGGCACGCAGATGCAGAGCGACGACAACAAGGCCACGCGCAACACCGCGGCGGGGTCGACCGTCGGCTCGCTCGCAGGCGATGTCGTGCTGCTGGCGGGCGGGGCGTATCGCCAGATTGGCAGTGACGTCCTCGCGCCGGAGGGCGATGTGGACATCCACGCGCGTGAGGTCGCGATTCTGGAGGCCCGCGAAACGCAGACGACGGCGCAGGAGAGCAAGTTCAGGCAGGCCGGTCTCACTGTTGCGGTCACTGCGCCGGTGATCACTGCACTGCAGACCGCCGGCAACATGGCAAGTGCGACCAGCAAGACCTCTGACTGGCGTAAGCAGGCGATGGGTGCTGCAACAGCAGCGGGTGCGGTGAAGGAAGGCGTCGATGCGGTCGGCGCGGATCCAGGCGCGGCTGGCGGGTTGAACATTTCCATCACCGTGGGGGCCAGCAAGAGCGACAGCCGGACGACAACGCAGAGCGACACGGCGGCAGCGTCATCGATCCGGGCCGGCGGCGACGTCCGGATCAGTGCCACGGGCGCTGGCAACGCGTCGGATATCACGATTCAGGGCAGTGACGTAACGGCAGACGGCAACATCCGCCTCAAGGCGGACGGAGACGTCGCGCTTCTTGCGTCCCGTGACGTGATCGAGATGGAGCGCAAGAGCAGCAGCGCCAGTGGCGGCGTAGGCGTGGCCATCGCTGTGGGCTCGGGCGGTGCCAGTGCCGGCATCACGGCCAATGCCAGTGCTTCGCGGGGCAGCGGCAAGGGCGAGGACGTCTACTGGAACACGACGCACCTGACTGCAGGAGAGTCGTTGGTCATCGAATCGGGCGGCGACACCACGCTGCGTGGCGCGGTAGTTTCAGGTGAGCAGGTGGCAATGAACGTCGGTGGCAACCTGGCGGTGGAGAGTCTGCAGGATACCCACAGCTTCCACAGCAAGGACAGAACCGTCGGGGGCAGCGTCACTTTCGGTGCGGGTTTCAGTGGCAGTGCCTACATGCTCAACCAGAAGAGCGACAGTGAATTTGCCAGTGTCACCGAGCAGTCGGCCATTCGTGCGGGTGACGGCGGCTTCCAGATCAATGTGGATGGGACGACACAGCTTGTCGGTGGTGCGATCAGCTCCAGCGATGCAGCAATTGATGCCGGCAGGAATCGACTTCAGACAGCTGCACTGGTGGTCAGCGACATAGAGAACGCTTCGAGCGCGAAGGCCAGTAGCGGCGGAATCGGTGTCACCGATGAAACCTTCTCCGGCTTGTACGGCGCCACCAAGACGATCATCGGCAACAAGCTGATCCATGGCGACGCCAGTGACGGCTCGCAGGGGACAACCCGTGCGGCGATCAGCGATGGCGCTGTGTTGATCACGGATGATGAGCTCCAGCGCGCGCTGACTGGCAAGGGGGCAGAAGAACAGGTGGCCGGGCTGAATCGCGACACGCTGAACGCCCATCAATCTGCCGCGCTGATCGATCTTGAGCGTCTCGAAGAGCGTGCCGCTGCGGAGCACGCGATCACCGGCGAAGCCTTCCGCCAAGGCACTGCCTGGACGACGGATCTGGTGCATAAAGCAGCGACGGAGCAAAGTCGCATTGTCCTGCAGACCTGTGAAGCGGGCGGGACCAACTGCCGTCAGACCGAACTGGCGTTGGAGGATGTCCAGGCCATTGACGGCAAGCTGTACATCTTCAACAACGGCATTTTCAACGCTGAGCCCTACGCGCTTGCCACAGGCGCGAAGCAGAACACCAATGAAGCCAACGCGTCCGGGGTGTATTACATCCTGAACCCTTACACCGGCAACAAGGTGGCCGAAGGGCTGTATGCGATGTACGACAAAGCCAATGGCATCCTGGGCAGCCTTACGGGCGTCATGCTGCCTGTGACGGCCGCATCGCAGGCCAACATTGCGCTGTTGGAGCGTGCCAGGGAGGAGGGATGGGAGTTCAATGCCGTCAATCACAGCCGCGGCAGCATGACCTTCACCAATGCGATGTTGCAGCTTCGAGGCGACGACCAGAAGATGTTCCCCATCGGCTACATCCTCTACAACGGGGCTGCAGCCAATGCACAACAAGCGCTGGGGTTGGTCGGATTGATTGGTGACGCCAGGGGAGAGGTATGGCAGAACACTCATCCGACGGACATCGTAGGCAGCTGGCGCGTCATTCTTGGCGGAAACCCGGCGACCTCCGAGAAGAATCAGGGCAGCTTCCCGGGGTCGCACAGTGCCTACGTGGGTTACCTGCCCGCGGACGGTACGGAGCTGCGGTCCATCACGGACAAGGTGTGGGGCATCGGTAAGATCAATCAACCTGTCAGGCAGGTCCCCAAACGTGAGGCTGAAAAACGATGATCAGGAAGTACACCTCGATGCTGGCGGCGGCCGCGCTTATCACTGTTGCCGGATGTGCCACGGCACCTGCGGCGCCGGGCCGGGTGGCCACAACGGACATTGGACCCGTTCCGGCCGGTTCCGTTCGCGTCATGCCCACCAAACAGCATTGGCGTAAGGCAGGTGCCAGCAAAGCCGACGCGGACCAGGCTCGGCAGCAATGCAGTCAGGAATTGCGGAACAATGAAGAGTACGCCGGGCTGCTGAAGGAGAGCTCGGTGATTACCAAGATCTGGCACGCTGATCGTACCGCTGCGCAGAAAAAGCGGCGCAAGGAAATTGGTACGCGGCTGAGTCAGCTGAGTGATGCGTGCATGACCGGGAAAGGATTCGAGTTCGTGCCTGGTGGGTTCCCGGTGGACTGAGTGCGGTGACCAGGATGCTGCTTTACCCCAGGCCGTTCATCGCCCGCAATCATTTCGCGTTGCGCATTTGTCGCACAATGACCGTGCTGGCCGTGCTGGCCGTGCTGGCCGTGCTGTCGGGCGTGACCGCTTGCGGCGCAGGCGGGTTGTGGATGAACGGCAATCCCGCTGCGACCCGGCACCTCAGCCCCCCGGGCCACGAGTGGACCCGGCCGGATGCCAGCGTCCTGGTACGCGACATGGATTGGCAGGCGTGCGGTGGCCAACGAAGTGGGAACATTTCGGCAGACCGGCGAGGGGCTACTCCTCAAGAGGATGCCGAGCTTTCGCGCGAGAAACTCTACGCTGCGCAACGTTGCATGTTGGGAAAGGAGTATCACTACATCGGTTCCTGCGAAGGCGATATTCCGGGCCGCTATCCCGCCTGCCAGTCCGGTTCGGGGAGATTGCTGCTTGATTGAGCCGTCTGCGCAACGACAGATCAGAGCGGCTGGAGCTGCATTGGCAGTCGCGTTGCTGTCCGGTTGCGTGATTGGCAATGGCCGCATCTGTGGGCCGCAGACACCGATGATCTACTGCGATAAAGCGGCGTATGAGCGGCTGGCCAACCCACCTTCATTGATGGAAAGCTGGCAGCACCCGTCCAATACACCTGAAGCGCGTCAGCTCGACTGGGTGTCCTGCGGGGGTACGGAGAAGGGGAGCTATGCGGTGTTGCCAGGCACTACAGGTGCTGAGACGGCCGCGCGCTCCGGTGCGAAATTCGATCAGATGCAACGTTGCATGTTGGGTAAACAGTATCAGTACACCGGTACCTGCCAGGGTGAGATTCCCAGTCGTTTCCCTGCATGCCAGCGCGCGGAGGGGTCCGTGCCGCAGCGCTGATGCGCCGAGGCGTATGCGGTCCTCCATCCAGTGCGTATCACTATCCTTGGGAGCCAGAACATGCAGTCGTTCTTTCGTCCACTATCTGGATCGTCTGCCCGCCTCGCGCTTGGTTTGACTCTCCTGGGCATCGCCGGCGCAGCGTGCGCTGATCCTGAGCTGCTCGAATCGCCGCAGTCGGCACAAGCGGTGCGATGCGCGGCCTTCTACATTGATGTTCCCTCGGCAGGCAATCCCGTGGCCAACCTCATGCTGGGCTCGGTGGTGAGCAAGGCTGCATGGATGGATCAGTTGAAGGCGCTCATGGCCCGGGGTGCCGAGCCACCGATGACCCGCCTGGTCGTCGCCGGTGAGAGCGAAGATGTCACACGAAAAGCAGTCCAGTCGGCGCTCGGCAGTTTCAAGCAGCAGCGCCTTTCCTATCTGACCCTCACGGTCGCAGGCCAGTCGCCGAAGATGCAAGGGCTGCAACGCAGCGCCGAGCAGCTTGGCATCACTTTCCGCGCGGCGACCCCTGAACGCTCGGCCGCATCCCCCGAGGCACGGGCGGATGCGTATCTTCGGGGCGTGTGTGATTGAGCTGCACCCACGCGCCGTCACCGCCCTGTGCCTGGCCCTCAGCCTCGGCGCCTGCGGCATCGGCGGCATGTGGATGAATGGCGATCCATCGGTCAGCCGTACCCTCGTGCCGCCACGCGACACCTGGCAGAAGATGGGCAATGACGGCGCGGCCCGCGATGCCGACTGGCGCGAATGTGGTGGGGCCGCCAATGGTGGTTACCACGTCTCCACGCCGGAGAAGTCCAGCGCGGCGGTGATCCAGCAGGCCCTGGGCCGCACGTTCGATGATCTGCAGCACTGCATGATGCGCAGCGGGTACCGCTACACCGGCAGCTGCGAAGGGGAGATCCGCAGCCGCTACCCGGCCTGCCAATCGCCAGGCACAAAAAAACCCGGAGGACAGTGACGTCTTCCAGGCTTGATTGTGACCATCAAATGGTCGGGGAGACAGGATTCGAACCTGCGACCTCTACGTCCCGAACGTAGCGCTCTACCAGACTGAGCTACACCCCGTAAGGAGCCGCCTATTGTATCGATCCCGCCGGTCGGCGGCAAGGGGGGATCGCGTTTTTCACCTTCGGTGCCGTGTTGCCACGGCCCTTGATAAAGAAGCCTGGAAACGTGTTCCCAGGCTTCAATACGACCACCGAAGTGGTCGGGGAGACAGGATTCGAACCTGCGACCTCTACGTCCCGAACGTAGCGCTCTACCAGACTGAGCTACACCCCGAAGGAGCCGACAAGGATACGGTGTGAAGACCCGATCGGCAACCTTTTTTTAGCCTTCTTCGTGATCCGTACGGCTCTGCTCGCGGGCTTCGAACCACATGCCATTGAGAATGGCCACGACCGAAGCCAGCCCTGCACCCAGAATCCAAGCGAAGTACCACATGGTAAGTCTCCTATGGCGCCGTGGGGCGCGTCAGTAAGCGTTGGGGTTGTCGCCCATCTCTTCGGCCGTGGTCTTGCCCTTCATCACGCGGTAGACCCAGGAGGTGTAGGCGATGATGATCGGCAGGAAGATGGCCGTGGCGATGAGCATGATCCCCAGGGTCAGGTGGCTGGAGGAGCTGTCCCAGACGGTCAGGCTGGAGCCCGGCTGGCTGGAGGATGGCAGCAGGAACGGGAAGATCGCAAAGCCGACGGTCAGGATGATGCCGGTGATCGAGGCCCCCGAGGCCAGGAAGGCCAGGCCACCACGGCGGGCCCGCAGCAGCACCGCGCTGGCCAGTGCACCGACCAGCCCGAGGATCGGGGCCAGCAGGGTCAGCGGCATGCTCTGGTAGTTGCGCAGCCAGCCACCGGCGACCGCACCGACGGCAGCGGTCTTGAGCAGCGGGTTGGTCGGGCCATCGGTGACCACCTGGGAGGTGATCTGGTAGCCCGGCAGGCCAAAGGCCACCCAGACGCCGGCCAGGGCGAACAGCACGAAGGTCAGCATTGCCGCGACGCTGCCGTAGCGGGCCGAGCGCTCGGCCACCGGGCCATCGGTCTTGAGCACCAGCATCGCGGCACCGTGCGAGACCACCATCGCCACGCTGACCAACCCAGCCACCAGCGCGAACGGGTTGAGCAGGCCGATCAGGGTGCCGGTGTAGAAGATGCGCATGCTGTCATCGAAGTGGAACGGCACGCCGACCAGCACGTTGCCCACCGCCACGCCGGCGATCAGTGCCGGCAGCAGGCCGCCGACGAACAGCGCACGGTCCCAGTTCTCGCGCCAGCGCTTGCCGGGCATCTTGCTGCGGTACTTGAAGGCGACCGGGCGCAGGATCAGCCCGAACAGCATCAGGAACACCGCCAGGTAGAAGCCGGAGAAGCTGACCGCGTACAGCGGCGGCCAGGCGGCGAAGATCGCGCCGCCACCGAGCACCAGCCACACCTGGTTGCCTTCCCACACCGGGCCGACGGTGTTGATCACCAGCCGGCGTTCGTCATCGGTTCTGGCCACGAACGGCAGCAACGTGCCGACGCCGAGGTCGAAACCGTCCATCACCGCCCAGGCGATCAGCAGGATGCCGAGCAGCAGCCACCAGATCACGCGGAGCGTGGTGTAATCGAGTCCAATGAATTCCATCTGGGTTCTCCTGCCTTACGCCCGACCGTGGGTCGGCGCAGCGGCATTGGGGGAAAGGGACGTGGCTGCAGCCTGCAGCGACGGCAGGATGTCGTCCGGGCCCTTGCGGATCGCCTTGAGCATCAGCTTCACTTCGATGACCAGCAGCACCGTGTACAGCGCGGTGAATACCGCCAGCGTGGTCAGGATTTCATGCAGGGCCAGGCCCGAGGCGGCGTAGAAGGTCGGCAGCACGCCGTCCACCGCCCACGGCTGGCGACCGTACTCGGCCACGAACCAACCGCATTCGATCGCGATCCACGGCGCCGGCAGCGACCACAGGGCGAGCTTGAGGAACCAGCGCTTGTCCTGGAAGTTGTGGCGGCACGAGTAGTAGAAGGCCAGTGCGAAGAAGGCGATCAGGTAGAAGCCCAGCCCGGCCATGATGCGGAAGGTCCAGAACAGCGGGGCGACCCGCGGCACGGTATCCATCGCGGCCTTGGAGATTTCTTCCGGGGTGGCGTTGAGGATGTCCTCGCGATAGCGCTTGAGCAGCAGGCCGTGGCCCAGATCCTGCCAATGGCGGTCGAACATCTCGCGCGCTTCGACGTCGTTCTTGTCCTTGCGCACGCGTTCCAGTGCACCGTAGGCCAGCTGGCCACCGCGGATGCGGTTCTCGGCGCGCCCCACCAGTTCCAGGATGCCCGGGATCGGCTGGTCCAGCGAACGGGTGGCGATCAGGCCCATCAGGTACGGGATCTTGATCGCGTAATCGTTCTGCTGGGTGGTCTGGTTGGGAATGCCGAAGGCGGTGAAGTCGGCCGGCGCACGCTCGGTTTCCCACATGGCTTCGATCGCGGCCAGCTTCATCTTCTGGTGTTCGCTGGCGGCATAACCGCTTTCGTCACCCAGCACCACCACCGACAGCGAGGACAGCAGGCCGAAGGCGGCCGCCACCGCGAAGGAACGGCGTGCCATGTCCTTGTGCTTGTTGCGCAGCAGGAACAGGGCGCTGATCGACATCACGAACACCGCACCGGTCACGTAGCCGGCACTGACCGTATGCACGAACTTGGCCTGGGCCACCGGGTTGAACAGCACGGCGGCGAAATCCACCACCTCCATGCGCATCGTTTCCGGATTGAAGATCGCGCCGGTCGGATTCTGCATCCAGCCGTTGGCGATCAGGATCCACACCGCCGACAGGTTGGTGCCCAGGGCCATCAGCCAGGTCACGGTGAGATGCTTGACCGGGCTCAGGCGCTTCCAGCCGAAGAAGAACAGACCGATGAAGGTCGCTTCCAGGAAGAACGCCATCAGGCCTTCGATCGCCAGCGGTGCGCCGAAGATGTCCCCCACGTAGTGGCTGTAATACGACCAGTTCATGCCGAACTGGAATTCCATCACGATGCCGGTGGCGACGCCGATGGCGAAGTTGATGCCGAACAACGTGCCCCAGAACAGCGTCATCTGGCGCCAGACCTGTTTGCGGGTCATGACGTAGACGCTCTCCATGATGGCCACCATGAAGGACAGGCCAAGCGTGAGGGGAACGAAAAGGAAGTGGTACATCGCGGTCAGAGCGAATTGCAGCCGCGACAGTTCTACGACTGTCTGATCAATCATGGCCTGGCTACCTCGTTGGGTTTTGCCGTTTCAGGTGGCGGGAAGGGGGGGTCTACGGGGTGAATTCTGTGACCAGCAACTTCAAACAGCCTTGATTCAGATCAATGTACAAACAGACCTGCGCGGGGATCGTATGCATCCCACCCCTGCGACCGCTGGCCGCACGGGGGCGGGGCCAGCACCTACTACAATCGACGGAACCTCCCTGTGGCCGCCAGTGACTTGTTTTGAGCATACCCCCCGACGCGTCCATTGTTGAGACAACCGCCCTGCGCCGCCGTCGCCTGCACTGGCTGGGCGGGCTGGCGGCGGCCGCCCGCGGCAAGCAGCGGCTGGCGGCAATCTGCATCTGCCTGTCCGGCGCCTTGTTGATCGGGCAGGCGGCTGCCATCGCCTGGTTGATCCAGGCGGTGCTGGTGGATCACCGCCCACTGGCCGACGCCACGCCCGTGCTGCTGGGCTTGCTGGCGGTGCTGGGCATCCGCACCCTGCTGGGGAGCGCGACCCAGGCGGCAGCCGGTGACGTCGCCGATGCGGCGCGGCTGGCGCTGCGTGAACGGGTTTACCAGCGGCTGCTCGGGCGTGGCCCGCTGTGGCTGCGCCAGCAGCGCACCGGTGAACTCGGTGAACTGATGCTCGCCCATGCCGATGCGATTGAGAATTATTACGCCGGCTACCAGCCCGTCCGCATCGAAGTGGTCGTGGTCCCGCTGCTGATCGCCATCGCCGTGGCCTGGACCGATTGGGTGATCGCACTGATTCTCTTGTTCACCGCGCCGCTGGTGCCGTTCTTCATGATGCTGGTGGGTTGGGGCGCTGAAGCCGCCGGCCGTGCGCAGCTGGGCGAACTGGCGCGGATGAGCGGCCACTTCGCCGATCGCATCAAGGGGCTCGGTCTGCTGCGCCTGTACGGGCGAGGCGAGGCCGAGCTGGACGGTGTGGCCACGGCGGCAGAAGGTGTGCGCGAGCGCACCTTGAAAGTGCTGCGGATCGCCTTCCTCTCTTCGACGGTGCTGGAGTTCTTCGCGTCGGTCAGCGTGGCGATGGTGGCGCTCTATCTGGGCCTGAGCTATCTCGGCCTGATGTCGCTGCATGCACAGGTGCCGACGCTCGGCGTGGGCATGTTCTGCCTGCTGCTGGCACCGGAGTTCTATGCACCGCTGCGGCGCTTGGCCGCGCATTACCACGACCGCGCCAACGCGCTGGCCGCGGCGGCCGAAGTGGAGCGCCTGCTTGGCGAGTTGCCGGACGCCCCCGTGGCCGAGGACGCATCGCCGGCCACCGCGCGCGCTCCGGAACTGCTCGAACAGCACGCCCCGCCGGTCGTCGTAAGTGGGGTGAGCCTGCGACCACTGGGTGCGCATCACGATGTGGTGCAGCAGCTTTCGTTCCAGATCGAGCCCGGGCAGCGCGTGGCGCTGATCGGCCCCAGCGGCAGTGGCAAAAGCACGTTGCTGGAAGCACTGGCCGGGTGGCTGCCCCCGCGCGAGGGCAGCATCGTGCTGCGCCCGGGGTTGGACGTGGGCTACGCCGGGCAGCGCCCCTATCTGTTCCACGGCACGATCGCCGACAACCTGCGCCTGGCCGCACCGGGCGCGACCGATGCGCACCTGCGCGCCGTGGCCGAGGCCGCCCAGGTGATGCGCTTCGCTGCCGCACTGCCACAGGGGCTGGACACCGTGATCGGTGAGCGCGGCTTCGGATTGTCCGGTGGCGAAGCGCGTCGCATCGGCCTGGCCCGGTTGCTGCTGCGCGATCCGCAGCTGCTGCTGCTCGACGAGCCGACCGCCTTCCTCGATCCGGACACCGAAGCCGATCTGCTGCGTACCCTGGCGGCGTTCGCGCGCGGGCGCAGCGTGGTGATCGCCACCCACAGCGAGACCGCGATGCGCTGGGCAGATACCCGCCTGACCCTGACCGCCGGTGGTGCGCGCCTGGCCTCGGAGGTAACGCCATGAAGGCGGCGCACATCGATTCGCTGAAGGGCGTGTTCGCCCGGCACCGTGGCCGCCTGCTGCTGACCGTGCTGCTGCTGTGGACGACGATGCTGGCCGGCACCGCGCTGCTCGGCCTGTCCGGTGGTTTCCTCACCGCCGCCGCCTTGGCCGGTGCCGCCGGGCTCGGCAACGGGTTCAACTTTTTCTCGCCCTCGGCGGGCATCCGCGGGCTGACCATGGCGCGCATCGTGTCGCGCTATTTCGAAAAGCTGGTCGGCCACGATGTCACCCTGCGCATCGCACGTGACCTGCGCGTGTGGTTCTTCCGTCGTGCGCTGCCGCTGGCACCGGCCCGTCTGGCCGGTGTACGCACCGGTGAACTGCTGGCGCGGCTGATGTCGGATATCGGCGAGGTCGATGGCCTGCTGGTACGCGCGATCGGCCCGCTGTTGGCGCTGGGTGGCATCTCGCTGGTCGCGGTGGTGTCGGCGGGCATCATCTATCTGCCAGCGGCCGCTCTGCTGGCGATGCTCGCCTTGCTGATCGGGCTGGGGGTGCCGTGGCTGACCGTGCGTGGCGCCGCCGACCAGGAGCGCGACCGCGCGCTGCACCGGGCACAGCTGCGTACCCAATCCTTCGAAGGGCTGGAAGGCGCGGCCGATCTTGCCGCCCTGCAGGCGCGCGAGCATTGGAACCAGCGCGTGCGGGTGGCAGCCAAACAGCTGAAGTCGCGTGACAAGCGTCGCCGCTGGCGGCTGATCAGTGGCAATACATTGCACGGTCTGTGCGGCGCGGGTGGCCTGGTCGCGATGCTGTGGCTGGCCCTGCATGCCTTCGAGCGCGGCAGCGTGGATGCCGCGCTGGCGGCCGCACTGGTATTCCTGACCGTCGCACTGCTGGAGCTGTGGGCCGGGATCGGCTTGGCCTGGCAATCGTGGTTGTCCGGCCGCGTCGCCGCGGTGCGGCTGGAGGCCATCGTGGACCAGGCGCCTGGCGTGGTGGAAGCCGCCGCGCCGGTGACCGTGCCATCCGTGCCTGCAACGCTGCGCTTCGATCAGGTGGTGTTCCGTTGGCCCGGCCAGGCGCGGGTGCTGCTGGACCAGGTGCAGCTGCACCTCGCCCCGGGCGAACGGATCGCGATCCGCGGTGACAGCGGCAGTGGCAAAACCACGCTGTCCTCGCTGCTGTTGCGGCTGTGGGATCCGGAGGCCGGCAGCGTGCGTTACGGTGATGCCGATATCCGCAGTTTCGCGCAGGCCGACTGGCACCGTCAGATCGCCTGGCTGCCGCAGAATGCGCCGGTGTTTGCTGGCACCGTGGCGGACAACCTGCGGCTCGGCGACATGGCGGCCAGCGATGCGCGCTTGTGGCAGGTGCTCGCGGAGGTCCGTCTGCATGCCTGGGCCGAGCAGATCGGCGGGTTGGCGGCGTGGGTGGGCGAGAACGGCGCCACGATGTCAGCCGGGCAGGCGCGGCGCCTGGCGCTGGCGCGCGCGCTGCTGCGTGACGCACCGATCCTGTTGCTGGATGAACCCACCGAAGGCCTGGATGTGGATACCGCGCATGCATTGCTGCAGGACATGGTGGCGGCGCTGGGCAATCGCAGTCTGTTGATGATCACCCACGACGCACTGCCCGAGGGCATCGTGCATCGGAGTTACCGGTTGCGGGATGGAAGGTTGGAAGGGTAGCGCCGAAGGCGATCCGCACACTACGTGCACAGCATCCACGTATGGCGTGGATCTACCCGAAGAACCTGCCGTCGCGGATCAACCCTCCCAGCGCCACGATGTTGATCACTACGGCCGCCCAGAACACCTGCTGGAAGGCGGCTTTACGGTTCTTGTGCCGCAGCATGGCCTGTGCCATCAACGCACCCGGCCAACCGCCGAGCAGGGCCAGGCCCTGCAGCGTGCTTTCCGGTGTGCGCTGGCGATCATTCTGGGCGGCGGATTTGTCATACCAGTACCAGGCAAAGGTCACCACGCTCAGGCCCAGGTACGCACCCGGTACCCACGTCGGCCAGTGCTGCCACATCGCCACGGCAATGAGGCCTGCGAGGAACACCAGTGCGATGGCGGTGCGCGGCAGTCGATCCGGCCCCGCACCACGCACCGCAGTGCGTGCAGCAGGACGACCACCATCCCGAGCCAGCGCGAACCGCACCGCCACCGCATTGCGGCGTCCCTGTGCATCCGCCTGCACGTCATAGGTGATCACATCGCCCAGCACCGGGCGGCGATCACGTGCAGCGAAGGCGCGGATATGCACGAAGCATCGCTCGCCACCGCCATTGGGCTGCACGAAGCCGAAGCCGCGCGCGTCGTTCCACTCGCTGATCTTTCCTTGAAGGCGCATGGGTAAACTCAGAGCGAGGACAGGAAGCCGCTGACCGCCGGCCCGAACCGTGCGAAATCCACCAGGAACGCATCGTGCCCCTGCGGTGAATCCAGCCCGATGAACTGCGCATCGGCACCGCCGGCGCGCAGACCGTCGGCGATCTGCTGTTGCTGCTGCACCGGGAACAGGATGTCGGTGTTGGCGCCGATCGCCAGTGCCTTGCCCACCTGGATGCGGGCCAGCCCGGCCATCACGTCGCCGTCGGCATATTCGGCCAGGTCGAACCAGTCCATCGAGCGGCTCAGGTACAGATAGCAGTTGGGATCGAAGAAGCGCACGAAGCGGCGGGCATGGCCTTCCAGATAGCTTTCGACCTGGAACTCCAGACCGAACGGATCGTCATCGGCCTGGTCCGAATCCAGGCGCACGCGGCCAAAGCGGCCATCCCATTCCAGTGCGGAGCGATAGGTGATCACGCCGAGCTTGCGGGCCATGCGCATGCCCGATTCCGGATAGGCCTGGTCGGTGTAGCGACCGCCATTCCACTGCGGATCAAGCCGGATCGCCTCGCGTTGCAGCGAGCGGATCGCGATCGAGAACGGCAACGCCTGGGCACTGCCGGAAATATTGATATGGCTGCGCGCGATGCCCGGGTGCAGCAACAGCAGCGCCAGCGCGGTCATCCCGCCCATCGAGTTGCCGATCACGCAGGCCAGCTCGGTCACGCCCAATGCGCGCACCACCTCGACCGCTGCGCGTGCGCCATCTTCGATCGACAGTTCGGGGAAGCGCAGGCCGTACAGCTCCCCGGTGGCCGGGTCGATGCTGGCCGGACCGGTCGAGCCCTTGCAGCTGCCCAGCGAGTTCACGCAGATCACGAACCAGCGATCCGTATCGATCGGCTTGCCCGGGCCGACCATCGCCTCCCACCAGCCGGCGGCCGGGTTGTTGGCGTTGGCCGCGGCATGCGCATCGGGCGAGAGCCCGGTGACGATCAATACCGCATTGCCGGCATCGGCAGCGAGCGTGCCCCAGGTTTCGTAGGCAACGTGCGCATCGTGCAGTTCACCGCCGCGCTTGAACGCGAACGGCGAGGGCAGGGCGTGATAACGGGTGCCGGGGGGAATGAATTCAGTCATGCACGCAGTTTAGCCGGGCGCCGCGATGGCGCCGTAGTGGTGAGCGGCACGCTGCGTCGCGGCCGCGCATCGGTCAGGGGCGATCAAACACCAGGGACACCGGCCCGGCGTGGGGCAGGCGCACCCGTACCGGCGCGGTTTCCACATCGTCCGGCTGGCGGTTGGCCTGGCCCGAGCGCGACAGCCGTGCCACTACCTCGACCTCCTGCAGCTGGGACAGCGTGCTGGTTGGCATCGGGCTGTCGCCATCGCCGAGCGTCACCAGCAGCGGCAGCCGGCTGGCCGGATGCTTCTGCACCGCGACCGGCATCGGCGGGCCGTCCGGCGCGCGTGCGATCACGAAGACCGTGGCGTTGGCCCAGGCCGGATCCATTGCGGTTCCGGGCGCGAAGCGCACCTGCACGGCGAGGGCGTGGTCGCCAGCCGCCGCAGGGGCAGGCGTTTCCACCAGCGGCGGCAGACCGGCAGCGCCGCGGGCGATGGCGATCTGCTCGCGCAACGCGCGCGCCGCACCCGGCTCCAGGCGGGGCAGCAGTGCTTCCCAGGCGGCTACCGCCTCGGCGTCCTGCCCGCGCTGGCGCAGGGCAATGCCGATCAGCCAGCCGGCGCGTTCGCTCTCCGGCGCGAGTGCGTTGGCGTGGCGCAGCCATTGCAGGGCCTGGTCGTCGAACTGTTTGCCGGGTGCGGCCTGGGCGCGCGCCTGTGCCGCTTCGACCAGCACGCCGGGGTCGTCCGGGGCGAGTTGCACCGCGCGGTCGAACGCGGCCGTGGCCTCGGCGAGCTTGCCCAGCGCCAGTTGCGAGCGGCCGAGCAGGGCCCAGCCATCGGCGCGTTGCGGGTCTTTCGCCAGCGCCTCTTCCAGCGCCTGCACGCCATCTTCCAGTGTGGCGGGTTCGTTACTGGCCGCCGTCCGCTCGGCGGCATCCGGCGTGCCGACCAGCAGGTACAACGCGCCACCGGCCAACCCAAGGGCCAGCATCGCGATCGCGAAGGGACGGTGTTGGCCGCCCGCACGCAGCGGCCACAGTACGCATGCCGCAACGGCCGCCGCGACCACCGCGGCACTCAGGGCCATCCAAAGGCTCACCAGCGCTCCTCGCTCTTGTCCATCGGTTCGATCCCGCGGCTGCGCCGACGCACCACCCAGATCAGCACGCCCGCGCCGAGCAGCAGCGCCACCGGTGGGCCGAACCAGAGCAGCGCATTGCGTGCCTCCATCGGTGGCCGGTACAGCACGAACTCGCCATAACGGTCGACCAGGAACTGCTTGATCTGTGCGTCGCTGTTGCCCTGCTGCATCAGCACCAGCACCTCGCGGCGCAGGTCATGTGCGATCTGCGCATTGGAATCGGCCAGCGACTGGTTCTGGCATTGCACGCAGCGCAGCTCGGCGGCCAGCGCGTGGAAGCGGGCTTCCTCGGCGGCATCGCGATACTGCAACGGGGTCGGGTCGGAGACGGCCTGCGCCATCACCGGCGAGGCCATGGACAGCGTCAGCGCGATCAGCGCCACGCCGACCTGGCGGAGCATCCGGTTACGGCGAGGCCGGCAGCTGCGGCTGGGCATTGGCACGCTCCACCTTTTCCAGTTCCGGAATCAGCTGGGTATCGATGACGCGCTGGCTGAGCGCGCCACTGTACTTCCAGCGCACCACGCCACTGGCGTCAACCAGGAAGGTCTCCGGCGCGGCGGTGACGCCCCAGTCGATCGCGGTGCGGCCTTCGATGTCGCTCAGCACCAGCACGAAAGGATTGCCAAGTTGTTCCAGCCAACGCAGGGCATCAGCCGGCTCGTCCTTCCAGTTGTAGCCGATCACGCGCACGCGCTTGGTTTCGGCGAATCTGGTCAGGATCGGATGTTCGTCGCGGCAGGCCGCGCACCAGCTGCCCCAGACGTTGAGCACGTAGGGGGCGCCGCGCAGTTCGGTGCTGCTGACCTTGATGTGCGGATCGTGCAGCACCGGCAGTTCGAAGGCCGGTGCGGGCTTGCCGATCAGTGCCGAGGGCAGGACATCGCGGTCCGGCGCACCGGATTTCATCACCCCGTAGATCATCAGCCCCAACAGCCCGAAGAAGAACAGCACCCCGATGACGATGGCCACGGGCGGCAGCGGACGGGAGGCGGGGCGGGGATCGGACACGGGAAACTCCTAGGGACGACGGAAACGACGATCGGCGGCGGTGACGAAGCCACCCAGTGCCATCAGCAGCGCGCCCAGCCAGATCCAGCGGACGAACGGTTTGATGTGCACGCGCACGGCCCATGCATTGTTGCCCAGCGACTCGCCGAGTGCCACGTAAACATCGCCGTTGAGGCGGGCGTGGATGCCGGCCTCGGTCATCACCTGTCCGCCACTGGCGTACAGGCGTTTTTCCGGATGCAGCAGGGCCAGTTCGCGGTCGTGCTGGAGCACGCGCAGGTGCCCGCGATCGGCGACGTAATTCGGGCCCTGTTGATGGTCCACGCCTTCGAAGCGCACTTCATAGGTGCCCACCACCAGCGACTGCCCGGGGGCGAGCGCGACTTCGCGCTGCACGTTCAAGGCTTCGACCAGCAGCGCGCCGGCCAGGAACACGGCCACCCCACCATGGGCCAGCAGCATGCCGACCATCTCGGCAGTGAACCTGCCATTGCCGCGCAGGCGGGTCCAGACGAAACGCCCGGTACCGAACGCGACCCAGGCCGCACCGGTCACGCCGGCGGCGGTCTTCAACGCGCCCTGCGGCGCCATGAAGTACGCGATCACGCCCAGCAGCAGGGCCAGCCCGGCCCACGGTGCCAGCATCGCCAACCGCCGCGAGGCCTGGTCGCGCTGCCAGTTGACCAGCGGCCCGAACGGCAGCAGTGCTACCAGCGGTGCCATCAGCACCACGAACAGCGTGCCGAAGTAGGGCGGCCCGACCGAGACCTTGCCCAGGCCCAAGGCATCGGCCAGCAGGGGATACAGCGTGCCCAGCAGAACCATGCCGCAGGCGGCGGCGAGCAGCAGGTTGTTGGCCAGCAGCAGGGTCTCGCGCGAGGTCGGCAGGAAGCGGCGGCGCGGATCCTCGCTGGTCAGCGCGCCGGCCCGCAGCGCGTACAGCAGCAGCGCGCCGCCGATCACCAGGGCCAGGAAAATCAGGATGAAGGTGCCGCGCGAAGGATCGGCCGCGAACGAATGCACGCTGGTCAGCACGCCCGAGCGCACCAGGAAGGTGCCGAGCAGTGACAGCGCGAATGCGGCGATGGCCAGCAGCAGCGTCCAGCTGGCGAAGCTGCCGCGCTTTTCAGTGACCGCCTGCGAGTGGATCAGCGCCGCACCGGCCAGCCACGGCATGAAGCTGGCGTTTTCGACCGGATCCCAGAACCACCACCCGCCCCAGCCCAGTTCGTAATACGCCCACCAGCTGCCCAGTGCGATGCCGATGGTCAGGAAGCCCCAGGCCACGTTGGTCCATGGTCGCGTCCAGCGCAGCCAGCGTGCATCCACGCGGCCTTCCAGCAGGGCGGCGATCGCGAATGCGAACGGCACCGCAAAGCCCACGTACCCGATGTACAGCATCGGCGGGTGGATGATCAGCCCGGGATCCTGCAGCAGCGGATTGAGGTCGCGCCCTTCCAGCGGCGCCGGGAGCAGCCGCGCGAACGGGTTGGAGGTGAAGATCAGGAAGGCGAGGAAGCCGATGCTGATGATGCCGAGCACGCCCAGCACGCGGGCGGACACCTCGGCCGGCAGGCGTTTGGACCACAGCGCCACGGCGCCGCACCACAGCGCCAGCACCAGCGCCCACAGCAGCAGGGAGCCTTCATGCGCGCCCCACACCGCCGAATAGCGGTAGGCCAGCGGTAGCAGCGAGTTGGAGTTCTCCGCCACATAGCGCACCGAGAAATCCTGGGTGACGAACGCCGCTGTCAGCACGCCGAATGCCCCAAGCAGGAGCGCCAGCTGCGCGTACGCCGCCGGTCGCGCCACCGCCATCCACGTGGCGCGGCCGCGATGGGCGCCCCACAGCGGCAGCACGGTCTGCAGCACGGCCATCAACAGTGCGGTGACCAGCAGGATCTGCCCCAGTTCCGGCAGCACTCAGTACGTCTCCGGCGCCGGCACGGGCACATCGTGTTTGATATGTGCCTGACCCATCTTGTCGGCCACTTCCTTGGGCATGTAGGTCTCGTCGTGCTTGGCCAGCACTTCTTCGGCAACGAAACGGCCGTCCTGCAGGCGTCCGGTGGCGACCACGGCGGTGCCCTCGGCGAACAGGTCCGGCAGGATCCGCGAGGTGATCACCGGCAATGTCGCGTCACCATCGGTGACCACGAAGTGCGCATCCAGCGAACCGGGTGCGCGCTGCAGCGAGCCTTTGACCACCATGCCGCCCAGACGGAACCGGGCGTGATCGCCGGCATCGCCACGCAGCACTTCGGAGGGGGTGTAGAGGTAGGCGATATTGCGCTGCAGGGCCATCGCGACCAGCGCGGTCGCCAGGCCGGAGGCCAGCACGAGCAGCATCACCCAGAGCAGGCGGCGACGCCTGACCGGATTCATCGGGTCAGCTCCGGTGCCAGCGGCGGTGCGCTGCCGGCGGCAGCGCGGGCCTGCTGGCGCTGCTGGCGGCGCGCGGCCAGGCGGCGCGCCCAGCGCAGGCGCAGCCAGGAGCCGATGGCATCGCTGCCCAGCACCAGCACGAACACGGCATAGGCGGCAATCACATAGGGCAGGTGGGTCATGGGCGGCTGTCCTCCCGTGGGGCACGGGGGCCGGCGGCGACCCAGGCCTTGCCGGCTTCGCGCAGCAGGTTGTCGGCGCGGGCCTTGGCCAGCAGCGAGCCGGCGAACCACAGCTTGGTGCCGATCACCATCAGCCACAGTGGCAGCGCCATGCTGGCATCCAGCGTCGACTCGCCGAACAGGCGGATGGTCTGGCCCTGGTGCAGGCTGCCCCACCATTCCACGGAATAGCGGATCACCGGCAGCAGGCTCACCCCGACGATGGACAGCAGGCCCGCTGCGCGCGCGGCGCTGCGACGGTCCTCGATGGCGTGGTACAGGCCGATCACGCCCAGGTACAGGAACAGCAGGATCAGCTCGGTGGTCATGCGCGGGTCCCAGTCCCACCAGGTGCCCCAGGTCGGCTTGCCCCAGATGCTGCCGGTGAGCAGGGTGATCAGGGTGAAGCCGGCGCCGAGCGGGGCACAGGCCATCGCCAGGATTTCGCAGGTCTTGATCCGCCAGATCAGCGCGATCGCCGCGTACAGCGCCATCAGCGCGAACACGAACAGGCTCATCCACGCGCTCGGCACGTGGATATAGAGAATGCGGAAGCTGTCCAGCTGCTTGGAGTCGGGCGGCACCACCGCCAGCGCCTGCCAGATGCCGACCAGCAGCACCGGCACCGCCGCCAGGTAGAACACCCGCGACCAGCGCGCGGCAAAGCGGTCGAAGGTGGGCGGCGAACCGAGTTGGTGGAACCAGCGGACGATCGGGTGCATGCGGCAGTGGCTATCCAACGAAGGGCGACGATGAAACGGACGTGGAGTGGCTCGGCAACGGTTGACGCGGAGGCAGGTGACGCTCACAACGCAGTTCACGCCACCGACAGTACGCCATACCGCTCAACTCAGCGAGATGCGGATCGCCGCGGCCGTCGCCAGCGGGGCCAGCACCAGCGCCACCACCAGCCCGGCGCCCAGCATCAGCAGCGCACCGATCGGGTCCTGGCCGCGGGCGACCGCCGCCACACTGCCCGCACCGAACACCAGCACCGGCACATACAACGGCAGGGCCAGCAGCGCCACGAGAATACCAGAGCGCCGGATGCCGACCGTCAGCGCGGCGACCACCCCGCCGATCAAGCTCAGCAGCGGCGTTCCCAGCAGCAACGATGCCAGCAACATCGGCAGCTGGTCATGCGGCAGATGCAGCATTTCCGCCAGCAACGGCGACATCACGATCAGCGGCAGGGCGGTGGTGACCCAGTGCACCAGTACCCGCACCAGCACCAGCCAGGCCAGCGGGACGGGGGCCAGCAGCCATTGCTCCAGTGAGCCATCTTCGGCGTCGCTGCGGAACAGCGAATCCAGGGCCAGCTGGCCGGCCAGCAGCACCGCCAGCCACATCACGGCTGCGGCCACGCGTGCCATCGCCTCGGGATCGCGGCCCAGGGCCAATGCGAACAGCACCACCACCAGCAACGCGAACAGCAGGGGCTGCAGCGCATCGCCGCGGCGGCGCCAGAGCAGGCGCATGTCGCGGGCGACCAGCGCCCGCGCGGTCTGCCATAGACCCGGTTCGGTACCCGGCGCGATCATGCCGCCGCTCCCAAGGTCAGCAGGCGCGTGCGCACCGGTGGCGCGGCGTACGCGCCGTGGGTGGTGACCAGGGCGGCACCGCCGCTGCGCAGGTGCGCGGAAATCATGCGGTTCACCAGGTTGATGCCGTCCAGATCGAGATTGGCGTACGGCTCGTCAAGCAGCCACAGCGGCGCGGGCGAGAGCCAGATGCGGGCCAGCGCCAGGCGTCGCTTCTGCCCGGCCGACAGCTGTCGCACCAAGGTGTCCTCATAGCCGGCCAGGCCGACGATGGCCAGCGCGTTGCCGGGCATCTGGCGGGCGCGGCGGCCGTGCAGTCCGCACAGGAAATGCAGGTTCTCCAGCGTGTCCAGGTCCGGCTTCAGTGCGGGCAGGTGGCTCAGGTAGGCCACATAGTTCGCGCGCTCCTTGTGCCCGGCACGCTTGCCATCGATCTCGACCTGGCCGCTGCCGGCGCGCAGCAGGCCCGCCAGCACCCGCAGCAGGGTGGTCTTGCCGGCGCCATTGTCGCCCTGCACCAGCAGGGCTTCGCCGGCATCCACGTGCAGGTCCAGCGGGCCGAAGACGGGTTCGTCGTTGCGACTGAAGCCAAGGCCATGCGCGGCCAGCAACGGAGGGGCGTTCAAGGGGCGGGATCTTTGCACCGGAATGGGCCGCCATTGTATCGGGGGAACGGGCAGGATGATTTGCGTACACTGGGAGTTCCCCCGGTTCTTTCCCTGCTGCCGATGCAACCGCAAACCAAGCTGCCCAAGGTGGGCACCACCATCTTCACCGTGATGTCCCAGCTCGCCGCCGAACACGGCGCGGTCAACCTGGGCCAGGGGTTCCCGGATTTCTCCGCACCGCAGCGGCTGATCGATGAAACCGTCGCCGCGATGCAGGGCGGTCTGAATCAATACCCGCCAATGACCGGCGTGGCGCCGCTGCGCCAGGCCATCGCGCAGAAGTCACTGGATCTGTACGGCGCCCAGGTGGATCCGGATACCGAGATCACCGTCACCAGCGGCGCCACCGAGGCGATCTTCAACGCCATCCACGCCGTGGTCCGCCCCGGCGAGGAGGTGATCGTGCTCGACCCGGCCTACGACTGCTACGAGCCGGCGATCGACCTGGCCGGCGCGCGTGCCGTGCACGTGCCGCTGGACCCGCAGACCTTCGCGGTCGACTGGGACCGCGTGCGTGCCGCGATCACCCCGCGCACCCGCCTGCTGATGGTCAACACCCCGCACAACCCGTCCGGCGCGATGCTGACCGCCGAGGACATGCAGGCGCTGGCCGATGTGTTGCGCGGCACCGACATCTACCTGATCTCCGATGAGGTGTACGAGCACATCATCTACGACGGTCGTCGCCACGAATCCTCGCTGCGCCATCCGGAACTGCGCGAGCGCGCGTTCGTGATTTCCAGCTTCGGCAAGACCTACCACTGCACCGGCTGGAAGATCGGTTATGCCATCGCGCCGCCGGCGATGACCGCCGAGTTCCGCAAGGTGCATCAGTACAACACCTTCACCAGCTTCGGCCCGGCCCAGTACGGCTTCGCCGCGATGATCCGCGATGAGCCCGAGCACCATCTGGAACTCGGTGCGTTCTACCAGGCCAAGCGTGACCGCTTCCGCGAGCAGCTGCTGACCACGCGCCTGACACCGCTGCCGGTGCCGGGTGGCTACTTCCAGCTGGTGGATTACGCGGCCGTCAGCGATCTGCCGGACCACGAATTCGTGAAATGGCTGACGATCGAGAAGGGCGTGGCGGCGATCCCGCTGTCGCCGTTCTATGAGACCGCCCCGGCCGGCCAGCGTCTGGTCCGCCTGTGCTTTGCCAAGAACGACGCCACGATGGACGCGGCGATCGACCGCCTGCGGGCACTGTGATGGGTGCCGTGACCGAGCTGCAGGATCTGCGCATTTCCCTGATCCAGGGCGACACCCGCTGGCACGACCCGGCGGGTAACCGCGCGCATTACGGTGCGCTGTTGGCGCCGCTGGCCGGGCAGACCGATCTGGTGATCCTGCCGGAGACCTTCACCAGCGGCTTCTCCAACGATGCCATCGACAAGGCAGAGGGCATGGACGGCCCCACCGTCGCCTGGATCCGCGAGCAGGCCGTGCGGCTGGGCGCGGCGGTCACCGGCAGCGTGCAGCTGCGGGTGGGCGAGGGCGTCTACAACCGCCTGCTGTGGGCCACGCCGGAGGGCGAGCTGCAGTACTACGACAAGCGCCACCTGTTCCGTTACGGCGGCGAGCACGAGCGCTACGCCGCCGGCCGCGAGCGCCTGTGCGTGGAGTGGAAAGGCTGGCGGATCAATCCGCAGGTCTGCTACGACCTGCGTTTCCCGGTGTTCTGCCGCAACCGCTACAACGTCGAGCGCGCCGATCAGCTGGATTTCGATCTGCAGATTTTCGTGGCCAACTGGCCATCGGCCCGCGCCTATGCGTGGAAGACGCTGCTGCGTGCGCGTGCGATCGAGAACCTCTGCTTTGTGGCGGCGGTGAACCGGATCGGTGTGGACGGCAACGATCTGCATTACGCCGGCGACAGTGCGGTGATCGATTTCCTCGGCCAGCCGCAGGTGGAAGTGCGCGAAACCGAGCAGGTGGTCACCACCACGATCTCGGCCGCGGCACTCGCCGCCCACCGCGCGCGCTTCCCGGCGATGCTCGATGCCGACAGTTTCAGCCTGCAGGAACGCAGCTGAAACGGTAGTGGCCGGGGGGAGGGGCGGGGTGTCGGATCTGGCGGGGGTGGCGGAGCCGCCCCGGGCCCCGGGCACCTGCGAG
>NZ_JBDJNT010000025.1:0-40843 GCF_039674525.1 Stenotrophomonas sp. TWI377 | reverse complement strand
GCTCCAGGCGGCGAACGGCAGCCGACCAACGGTCGGCTCTACGTGGTGCATCGGCAGCCGACCAACGGTCGGCTCTACGTGCTGCATCGATAGCCGACCAACGGTCGGCTCTACGTGGTGCATCAGCCCGCGCTTCCCCCCAGCGCCTTGAACAATGTCACATCGTTGATCAACTGCCGCTGGCGCACGGAGGCCAGTGACAGCTCGGCATCGCGCCGGGTCTGCTGCGCTTCCAGCCAGGTGCGCAGGTCGGTGGCGCCGACCCGGTAGCGCACTTCATACATCCGCTCGATCTCCACCGCTTCGTCGTAGGACGCCTGCGAGGCCGCCACCTGCGTGGCGAACTGGGTGCGTGCCGACAGGGCGTTGTCCACCTCCGACAGCGCGGTGTACAGCGTGCGGCGGAAGCCGTTGGCGGCGATCTGGTAATCGGTGCCGGCCAGCCGGGTGTTCAACTGCGCCTGGCGCACATTGAGGAACGGCAACGACAGCCCGGCACCGAGGGTGGCCACCGGGTTCTTCAGCACGTCGGAGAGCGAGGTGGCGCCGGTACCGACGCTGCCGGTCAGGCTCAATGCCGGGTAGTACTGGGTAGCGGTGACCTTGATGGTCTTCAGGCTGTTGCGCAGGCGCAGTTCGGCGGCGCGCAGGTCCGGGCGGCGGCCGAGCAGATCGGCCGGCAGGCCTTCGGCAACCACCGGGCTGCCCACACGCTGCAGCTGCTGCGGCTCCTCGGCCAGTGCCAGCGGCTGCCCATCCAGCAGCACCGTCAGCGCATTGCGCGCGGCGACGCGCTGCTGCTCCAGTGCACTCTGCGCGGCGCGCTGGGCCTCCAGGCTCTGGGCCGCCTGGCGCACTTCCAGGCGCGAGACCGCACCGGCATCGAAGCGCGCCTGGACCAGCTCGCGGGTGCGCTGCAGGCGCTCCAGGTTGGCCTGGCCGGCGGCAATGGACTGGTTGAGGAAGGCCAGCGTCCAGTACTGCGTGGCCACGTCGCTGATCACCAGCAGCGCGGTGTTCTGCAGGTCTTCCTGGCTGGCCTGGGCTTCCCACTGGGCGATGTCACGCTGGGTGCGCAGGCGCCCCCACAGGTCGATCTCCCATTGCAGGGACACGCCGGCCGAACTGCCGCGGTTCCAGTCCGCGCTTTGGTCGATGGGGCGGTTGCCGCTGCTGCTGACGCTGCCCGAGGGCTGCGGCCACAGCGCGTTGTCGGCGAGCCCGGCCTGCAGGCGCGCGCGCTGCAAGGCCAGCCCGGCCGAGGCCAGGTCCGTATTGGCGGCCAGGGCGCGATCAATCACGCGGTCCAGGCCGGGGTCACCAAACTGGGTCCACCAGGCATCGCTGCGGACATCGGCCGTCGCCGCATGCGGTTGTTCGGTCACCGCTTCGGTGGGGGTGTTCAACGTGGCATCGCCACGGCCATAGGTCGCAGGGACCGCCGGTGCATCGATCGGGTAGCGGCCGGTGCTGACACAGGCCGACAAGGCCAGTGCGGTCACGCAGGCCAGGACCAGTGGACGCAGCGAAGCGGGGTGCAGCAGAGCAGGAGAAATCTTCATTCGCGCGCCAGCGCCTCCACGGGATCAAGTTGGGCGGCATTGCGTGCCGGAAGGAAGCCGAACGCCACGCCGATCAGGCTGGAGCAGGCAAAGGCGGCCACGATGGATGCGGTCGAGAACAGCATCTGGAAGTCCGGCGCGAATTTGCCGAACAGCCAGCCGACCACCAGGGACAGGCCGACGCCGAGCAGGCCGCCGAGCAGACACACCAGCACCGCCTCGATCAGGAACTGCTGGCGGATATCGCTCTGCCGCGCGCCGACGGCCATGCGCACGCCGATCTCGCGGGTGCGCTCGGTCACCGAGACCAGCATGATGTTCATCACGCCGATGCCGCCGACCAGCAGCGCGATCGCGGCGATGGCGCTGATCAGCAAGGTCATCGTGCGGGTGGTCTGCTCGATGGTCTGACGGATCTCGGCACTGTTGCTGAGGAAGAAGTCCTCGGTGCCGTGGCGCATGATCAGCAGCTTGGAGATGGCCGCCTGTGCGGCATCCATCGGGGTGGCGTCATCCACGCGCACGGTGATGCTGGACACATGGCTCTGGCCGAGCATGCGCGACATCACCGTGGTGTACGGCACCCACACGCTCAAGCTGGTACTGCCACCAAAGCCGAAGCTCTGCCGCTGGGCCACGCCGACCACGCGCACCGGCACGTTGCCGAGCAGGATCACCTGGCCCACCGGGTCTTCGCCGTTGGGAAAGAACTGGGTGCGGGTGTTCTCATCGATGATCGCCACCTGGGCCAGGCTGCGCACCGCATCGGTATCGAAGAAGCTGCCGGCGATCAGGGTCACGCCCTTGACCCGGAAGAACTGCTCGCCCACGCCGTTGACCTGTGCGGTGGCCGATTGATTGCGATAGCGCGCGGTTACCGAAGACGACACGCTGGGCGTGGCGCTGTCGATGTAGCTCTGCCGCCCCAGCGCGTCGGCGTCGCTGGCCTTGAGGGTCTGTACCCGGGCCGAGCGCATGTCGCCGAAACCGCGGCCGGGATACACGTCGATCGTGTTGGTGCCCAGCGCGCTGATGTTCTGCAGGATCTGCTGCTGCGAGCCATTGCCCATCGCCACCACCGAGACCACCGAGGCGATGCCGATGATGATGCCGAGCATGGTCAGGAAGGTGCGCAGGCGGTGGGCATTCATCGCCAGCAGGGCCATGCGGAACGCTTCGGTGAAACGATCCCGCGCGGCCCGCCAGCTGTGCCCCTTGCCGGCAGCCACAGTGGGCTGGCGCTGGGCGCGGTAGCTCGGCGCCTTCGGATTGATGCGGTCGGCGATGATCTCGCCGTCGCGGATCTCGATGATGCGCTGGGCGTGTTCGGCCACGCTCATGTCGTGGGTGACGATGATGATGGTGTGGCCCTCGGCATGGAGCTCGCCGAGGATGCCCATCACCTCTTCGCCGGATTTGGTGTCCAGTGCGCCGGTCGGCTCATCGGCAAGGATCACCTCGCCACCGTTCATCAGCGCCCGCGCGATCGACACGCGCTGCTGCTGGCCACCGGAGAGCTGGCCGGGTTTGTGGTTCATGCGGTCGCCCAGGCCGAGCCGCTGCAGCAGCTGTTCGGCCCGCGCGGTACGCACCGGGCCGGGGCTGCCCGCATACACCGCCGGGACGGCCACGTTGCCGCGCGCATCCAGATCACCGAGCAGGTGGTAGCGCTGGAAAATGAAGCCGAAGTGTTCGCGGCGCAGCTCGGCCAGTTCGTCCGGCTCCATGCGGCCGGTCTCGCGGCCGGCCACCTGGTAACTGCCGCGCGTCGGCCGGTCCAGGCAGCCGAGGATGTTCATCAGCGTGGACTTGCCCGAGCCGGACTGGCCAACGATGGCGACCATCTCGCCGGCCGCGATGTCCAGATTGACGTCGCGCAGCACAGCGATCGTTTCATCGCCTGCCGGGAACTCCCGGCGCAGGTCGCGCAGCCGCAGCAGCGGCGTGCCCGTCGAGGCGCTGCTCATCGGCGCGGCCCACCCATGCCGGGGCCGCTGATCCGCACGCCGCCGCCGCCGCGGTTGCTGCTGCTGGCGCCCTGCGCGCCGCCGCCTTCGCCCACGATGACCTTGTCGCCTTCTGCCAGGCCGGACAGCACTTCGGCAGTGGCGCCGTTGTTGATGCCGATCTTGACCTTGCGCGGCGTGGGCATGCCATCGGCATCGGCCACACGCACCATGTACTGCCCGTCACGGGTTTTCGGGCCGAGCGCAACGGCCGGGATGATCAGTACGTCCTTGGCCTGCTTGAGCATCACCGAGACCTGTGCGGTCATGTCGATGCGCAGCGTGCCGTCCGGGTTTTCCACGTCGAACAGCGCGTTGTAGTAGACCGCGGTGCTGGAGCTGGAGCTGGACGAGCTGGAGCTGGACGAGCTGTCATTGGCGATCGAGGCCGGTGCCGGGTTGATCTGGCGCAGCGTGGCGTGGAACTTGCGGTCCGGCTCGCCCAGCGTGGTGAAGTACACCGGCATGCCGGCCTTGATCTTGACCACGTCCGCTTCGGAGACTTCCGCATTGACCGTGACCAGGTCCAGACGGGCCAGCATCACGATGGTCGGTGCGGTCTGGTTGGCGTTGACGGTACGGCCCTCTTCGGCGACCACCGCCACCACGGTGCCGTCCATCGGCGCGGTGATGCGGGTGTAGGCCAGGTTGGCGCGGGCGGTGCCCAGTTCGGTTTCGCGGCCGGTGATCTGTGCATCGAAGGACTGGATCTGGGCGCGCGCGGTCTTGAGCTTGGCATCGGCCGCATCGAACTCGGCGCGCGAGGTGGCCTCGGCGGCGAGCATCTGCTGCTGGCGCGCGAACTCGAGCTCGGCTTCACGCAGGCTGGCCTGCTGCACCGCGCGCTGCGCCTTGACCTGGTCCAGCGAGGCCTGGGCGTTGAGCACCTGGTTCTGCTGGGTGGTGGCGTCGATCTCGGCGATCAGGTCGCCTTCCTTGACGCTATCGCCGAGCTGGACCTTCAGCGATTTGATCTGACCGGAGGCCTGCGCACCCACGCTGACCAGCTTGTAGGCATCGATAACACCGGTGGCTTCCACCGTCTGTTCGATATCGCCACGGCTGACCGGCGAGGTCGCCAGGGTGGGTGCGGCCGGCTTGCGCAGCATCCATGCCACAATCGCGGCGATCAGGACGAGCACCACGAGCAGCAGCAGGAGGCGAGCACGGCGGGTTCTGGGCAAACGGGGCTTCACGATGATCGTCAACTCGGCAGGCCGGTGCATCGGCGTTGTCAGCATTGTGAAGATCGTTCATTGCCGGCTCAATGCTCGCCGTGTACCAAGATGTATCCCTGCGGTGCTCAACACGTTTCGTTGTGTATCTGCATCACCCTTTGAAACAGACGTACGCAAACCAGGAGATGCGGTTCAGCTCCCGACAGGGGATGATCACCGCATGGAGACTGCCAACAGCATGCACAGACTGCTGATCGTCGATGACGACAACGATATCCGCCAGCTGCTCGCCGAGCAGCTTGGCCGCGCCGGCTACCTGGTGAGCACCGCCAGCGATGGCCAGGGCATGCGCCAGCTGTTGGAGCGCGAACACGTCGACCTGATCGTGCTCGACCTCAACCTGCCGCGTGAGGACGGCCTGACCCTGTGCCGCGATCTTCGTGCGCGCTCGAGCACACCGGTGATCATGTTGACCGCGCGCAGCGAGCCGATCGATCGCGTGCTCGGCCTGGAGATGGGCGCCGACGACTATCTGGCCAAGCCGTTCGAACCGCGCGAGCTCCTCGCCCGCATCCGCAACGTGCTGCGCCGCACCGAGGCGTTGCCAGCCAACCTGGAGCCGCTGGCGATCCGCCGTGCGCGCTTCTCCAGTTGGATATTCGATCTCGAACACCGCCATCTGGTCGATCCCGATGGGCGCGTGGTGGTCTTGTCCGGCGCCGAATTCCGGCTGCTGCGGGTGTTCGTCGGGCATGCCAACAAGGTGCTGTCGCGCGAACAGCTGGTCTCGCTGAGCAGCGGCCGCAACTACGAATCGCAGGATCGCGCCATCGATCTGCAGGTCAGCCGGCTGCGCAACAAGCTGGCCGATGATGGCGGCAGCGATGGCCTGATCAAAACCGTGCGCAACGAAGGCTATGTGCTTGCGGCGGCAGTCACCCTGGAATGAAACGCCTGCGCCACTTCTTTTCCTCGATGGTGGGGCGACTGTTCGTCATCCTGCTGCTGGGCATGAGCGTGGCCGCGATCGGCGCGACCATGCTGGCCAGTACCAAGCGCCAGCAGGAGTTCGAGCGGCAGAACCTCAACCGAATCGCCGACCGCCTGCAGGGGTTCGTGAATCTGCTGGACGGCAATCCGGAGCTGCGCCAGCGGCTGCTCACCAGTGGCGGGCCGAGTGTGCGGCAGCTGCCGGAGGGGGCACGCATCGGCCGACCCGATGCCGCGCTGATGGAGATCCTCGATGACCGGCCCGGCCCGGTGGCGAGCAGCCAGGTGGCTTTCACCTCCTTCCGCTCCTGCCTGCCGCGGCTGCCGGAGCTGCTGCCGCCGCCACCGCGCGACAAAGAAAAGATGCGGCACCCGCCGCGTGAGCGCGACCCGGCCTTCATCCCACCCAAGTGCCGCGTGGTCACGCTGCAGCTGACCGATGGCACACCGCTGCGGCTGGCGCTGGATTCCCCCGCCGTCGCGCACAATGGTGTGCTCGCCGTGGACCCGTTGTTCCTGACCTTGCTGGTCGTGGCGATCGCGATCCTGGCCTACATCGTGGCGCGGATGGCCAGCGCCCCGCTGCAGCGGTTGGCCGATGCCGCCGCCGCGCTGGGCGATGACCTGCAGGGCGCCCCGATGCCCGTGACCGGTCCGTTCGAGGTCCGCCGGGCCGCGGAGGCGTTCAACGCCATGCAGAAGCGGCTGCAGCGCCACCTTGGTGAGCGCACCCAGATGCTGGCGGCGATCACCCATGATCTGCAGACACCGGTGACGCGCTTGCGGTTGCGGCTGGAGAACGTCACCGATGAGACCTTGCGTGAACGCCTGATCGCCGATCTCGGCGCGATGCAGGCGCTGATCCGTGAAGGCCTGGAGCTGGCCCGCAGCGCCGAGAGCGCTGAACAACGTGCCGCGCTGGACCTGGATTCGCTGCTGGAGAGCATCGTCGAAGATGCCGCCGAAGCCGGCGCCGATGTCCATTTCGAGCAGCCCAGCGGGGCGGTGCTGATGCTGCGCCCCTTGGCGATGCACCGCCTGTTCTCCAACCTGGTCGACAACGCGGTGATGTATGGCCAGAGCGCACGCGTGCGGGTGGAGCAGGCCGGGCAGGACGTGGAGGTGCGCATCCGCGACAGCGGCCCCGGCCTGGCCGAGGACGAACTGGAAGCGGTGTTCGACCCGTTCGTGCGGCTGGAGACCTCGCGCTCGCGCCAGACCGGTGGTGCCGGGCTGGGGCTGACCATCGCCCGGGCATTGGCCGAAAAGGACGGCGCGACGCTGCACCTGCGCAACCATCCGCAGGGCGGGCTGGAAGCGATCGTCCGCTGGGCCGCGCCGGCGCGGGCGGCGGCGGGGCCACGCGGGGGCTGACGCTGGTCCCCCAAACCGAAAGGATTTGCCTACTATGGGCATCTCTTTCCAGCGTCTCCTCCATGAGAGCGTACGACTCTGCCAGCCATCGCGCTGGTGCACGGCCGTTCCCCCCATGCACACGGCGCCTGCCCAAGGTTGATCCATACGGATGAGCGATCGGGGGGGCAGGATCCGGTGGCGGCCGGCACACGTGAAGTTCTTGGGCATGCCAACGCTGCAGGCGGCAGCGCTGTGGCTGTTGCTGCTGTGCGCGCTGCCATGGTCGCTGTCGGCGCAGGATGGGCCGCCGCCGCTGCGCGATTACGCCATCGACGTCTGGACCTCGCGCAACGGGCTGCCGCACAACTCCCTGCGTGATATCGCGCAGACGCCCGAAGGGCACCTGTGGTTTGCGACCTGGGAGGGGCTGGTCCGGTACAACGGCCTGGACTTCACCGTGTTCGACCGCAGCACCACCCCGGGCCTGCGCGACAACGGGGTCGGGGCGTTGCTGGTGGACCGCAGTGGCGGCTTGTGGATCAGTGATTCGCGCGGCAACGTGACCCGCCGGGGGGCGGATGGCCGCTGGCAGGTGTGGGAACACCGCGCCGACACACCGCAGGTGCTGATCCAGGCCATGCAGATGGACAGCCATGGGCGCCTGTGGCTGCTGTACGAAGGCAAGGGGATTGCCAGTCTGGGCCCCGACGGTACCTTCGATTACCAGGCGCCACCGGCCGACGTGCCGTTGGCGATGAGCTTCACCAAGCTGGTCGTGGATGCCCAGGACCGGGTCTGGGTCGGCACCCTGGATGGCCTGGTGGTGCGCGACAACGACGGGGTCCTGCGCCGGGCACCGGAGAGCTTCGGTCTGGGCCGTGGGCTGGTCTGGCCCTATCGTGCGCCGGATGGCGTGATGTGGGTGGTGGCCAGCGAGCGCATCTACCGCATGCAGGATGGCGTGCCTTTGCTGCAGCATCGCCTGCCCGGCGCGACCCACATCACGGCCATGCTGCAGGACCGCCACGGCGACCTGTGGCTGGGGACCGAAAACCAGGGCCTGCTGCGGCTGTCCCGGCACGGGCTGGAGCGGTTGCCGGCCGGGCTGTCCTTGCCCGGCGGGCGCGTGGTCAGCCTGCGAGAAGATGCCGAAGGCAGCATCTGGGTAGGCGCCAACGGTGGCCTGTATCGCCTGCGCGAAACCCTGTTCAGCAGCTACACCGAACGCGACGGGCTCAGTGGTGATTACGTCCGCACCGTCTTCGAGGATCGCCAACGGCAGCTCTGGATCGGCAGTGCGCGCGGGCTTGATCGCCGCGATGCCCAGGGCAACTTCAGTCCGGTGCCGCTGCGCAACAACGTCGGCAAGAGCCCCTCGGTGCTGAGCCTGGCCCAGGACCGTGACGGTGATCTGTGGGTGGGGACCTTCGGCGATGGCATCTTCCGGGTCGGCGAGAACGGGCAACCGCGGCGGACGTACGGCAGCGCCGACGGCCTGTTGGGGGGCAACATCCGCGCGATCAGCATCGACCGTGACGGGGTGATCTGGGCCGGCACCCAGAAAGGCGTGGTCCGCATCGTCGCCGACAAGGCCGAGCCGGTGGCCTTTCCCGGCATGCCCACCGGGCTGACCACCGCGCTGGCGCACGATGCCGAAGGCGCCCTGTGGATCGGCACCATCGAGGGCATCCGCGTGTTGCGCGGCAACCGCGTGCAGGTGATCGATCTGGAGGCACTGGGTGGTGGCCGCAGCGTGTTCGGCTTCCAGCAGATCGGCGATGCGATGTGGGTCAGCACCGATCGCGGCCTGTACCGCTACCAGGAAGGCAAGCTGGCACGGGTCGGCCTGGAGCAGGGCATGCCGGTGGATACGGTCTTCCAGTTGATTCCCGATCGCGTGGGCAACGTCTGGATCAGCAGCAACCGCGGCGTACTGCGGACCGACATGGCCATGCTCAACGCCGTTGCCGATGGGCGTGCCGCACGGGTCGAGGTCGAGCATTACAACGAGATCGACGGCATGGCCAACTCACAGGCCAACGGCAGTTCCGGCCCCTCGGCAATCCTGCGCCAGGACGGCACCTTCTGGGTGGTCACGGCCGGCGGGCTGAGCACCGTCGATCCACTGCGCCTGCAGCGTTTCCGTGAGCGCCTGGCGCCACCGGCGGTGATCGAGACCGTGCTTGTCGATGGCGTGCCGCTGCACTGGCAGGGCAGCGACCACAACACGATCCCGGGCGGGCGACGCCTGAGCGTGAGCTATGTGGGGCTGAGTTACCTGCTTTCCGAGCGCATCCGCTACCGCACCCGCCTGGAAGGACTGGACAAGGGCTGGGTCGAGCGTGGCCAGCAGCGCAGCGTGGAATTCATCGGCCTGCCGCCGGGCGACTACACGCTGCACGTTTCCGCCGCACATCCAGGTGGTGTCTGGAGCGACAGCGAAGCGGTCTGGGAATTCACGGTGGAGCCGTTCCTGTGGCAGCGCCACAGCGTGCAGTTGATCGCCGCGCTGTTGTTGCTGGCTGGGCTGGTGGCGCTGTACCGGTATCTGATCAGCCGCTACAAGGCCAGCAACGTGCGGCTGGCGCGGATGGTGCAGGAAGCCACGCTGGATCTGCAGACCCAGACGGTCAACCTGCAGGCACTCAATCAGGAAAAGACCGAACTGGCCGACCGCCTGGCGGTGCAGGCCGAGGCGTTCGAGCGGCAGGCCCGTGAGGATGCGCTGACCGGTCTACCGAATCGGCGTGCATTCGATGAAGCACTGGCGCGCGATTTCGCCCGTTCGCAGCGCAGCCGCCACCCGTTGTGCCTGGTGGTGCTGGACATCGATCACTTCAAGGAAGTGAACGACCGGCACAGCCATTCGGTGGGTGACGTGGTGCTGGTGGAAGTGGCGCGTCTGTTGGCCTCGGCCTGCCGCGATTCGGACATGCCGGCGCGGACCGGTGGCGAGGAATTCGCGCTGCTGCTCAACGACACCCGCCTGGATGAGGCGGCCCAGGTCTGCGCGCGCCTGCGTGGGTTGTTCCATGATCATCCGGACTGGGCCGGTATTCCGGGCCTGAACGTCACCTTCAGCGCCGGTCTGGTCGAACTGGACGCTGCCGACCGCACGCCGATGCTGCTCTACCAGCGCGCCGATCGCGCGCTCTACCGCGCCAAGAGCGAAGGGCGCGACAGGACCGCTATCGGGTGATGCTGCTCAGGGGCGCGGCCAGCTGTTGGCGACCTTGCAGAACAGTTTGGCGGTCTGCTCGGTGTCGTACACCGCGCTGTGCGCTTCATCGGCATCCCAGCCCAGCCCGGCGGCGGTGGCGGCGCGTGCCAGTACGGTCTGCCCGTAGGCGATGCCGCCGAGGGTGACGGTGTCGAACACGCTGAAGGGATGGAACGGGTTGCGCTTGTGGCCGGTACGATTGACGGCCGCATTGACGAAGCCCAGATCGAAGTGGGCGTTGTGCCCGACCAGGATCGCGCGCTGGCAACCGTACTTTTTCATCGCCGCCCGGATCGGGGCAAAGATGTGGTCCAGCGCATCGCGCTCGACCTTGGCCAGCCGGAACGGGTGATCCAGGATGATCCCGGTGATTTCCAGCGATTTGGGATCGATCTCCAGGCCTTCGGCCGGCACCACGTGGGCGCTGGCGGTCTGGCCGGGATAGAGCAGGCCGTTCTCGTCCATCTCGATCGGAACGGCGGCGATCTCCAGCAGGGCGTGGCGATCAGAATCGAATCCACCGGTCTCCACGTCCACCGCCACCGGCAGGAAGCCGCGGAAGCGGGTTGCCATCAAGCGCTGGGCAGCAGCGGGCAGTGCGTCGGCAGCAGCCGGCGCGTCGGAGCGGGGGAGGTCGTCAGTCATCGCGCCAGTTTAGCAGAGCGGCCTGTACCCCCCCTGCGCTCAGGCCAGGGCAGGGCGGTGCCCGCGGCCGCGGCGCAGCAGGTGATCCAGGCTCAACGGGCCCGCGCCCTGCACGGCCAGAGGCAGCAGCATGGCCAGGAACAGCAGCGGCAGTTTGAAGTTGCCAAAGCCCTGATCGGTGATGACATAGCCCATCGCCAGCTCGGCCAGACCATCCCAGTGCATCGGCCAGTGCACGGCGGCAGTGGCGACCACGGTCAGCACGAGCAGGCAGCTGGCGGCCAGGCGGGTCCCCAGCCCGAGCAGCAGGCAGACTGCGCCAACCAGCTCGAACCAGGTGGCCAGCTGCCAGTTGAGGGTGGCCGGCAGCTGATCGAACGGAAACGGGAAGGCCTGCTGCAGGTCCTCGAACCAGTTCTGGCCACGCAGTTTTTCACGGCCGGACTCGAAATACTCCCAGCCCATCAGCAGGCGCAGGCCGAGCGGGGCCAACCACGGGCCGAGGCGATCCAGCCGGTCGCGCAGGGCGACCAGGGGCGGTGACTTCATCGATGCGATTCCTGTGTGGAAGGGTCAGGTGGCGGGCGCAGCGGGCCCGATCACGCCGTTGTCGTGGAATTGGCGCAGCAGGGCGGCGCCGGGCAGGCGCAAGGCATCGGCCGCCATGCCGTGCGTCTGCGCGAGCTGCTGCAGGTAAGTGGCCCCGGTGCTGCCGGGGTGCTGGCCGATCTGCTCCAGCAACCGTGCGGCCATGGGGCTGACCACGGCGAAGCGGACCTGGCCATCAGGGTCGCGCCGGACCAGCAGCCCGGTCGGCTCGGGGGCCGGCTGGGAAGGCGCGTCATCGGCGCCGAGCCGATGCACCGGCCACTGATAGAGCAGTGGCCAGGCCAGCGGCGAGCGCTGCAGCGACGCGTGCATGGGGTCCATGCCCGGTGAGGGCGGCAGGGGCTGCGCGTCCAACTGGTAGAGGGCCGTTTCCACCCACTCGTAATGGGCCAGTTCGGCCAACGCCGGGTGCGGCAGCGCGGCTTGATGGTGCAGCCACTGCACGAACTCGGCGGCCAGTTCGGTGAACAACGGCGTCTGCGCCGGGTGGCCGGCAAGGAAGCGCCGGACCAGGGTGGCCCACGCCGTGTCACCCAGCAGCTGGACGCATACCGGGAAACCGTTGCCGAGCAGCCCCAGCACAGTGTTGAAGACCAACCGCTGGTAGATGGCCAGCCGGCGCGGGTCCATGCCCTCGGGTGCGGCGATATGGTCCGGGTCGCGCAGATGCGCGGTGAACGCTCTCTGCTGTGCGTGCAGGCGCGCCGGGGCGTCAGTCATGTCCGTTCCCGGCATGGGCGGCCATCAGCTGGCGGATGTGCTGCAGTTCGCCGCGTAGTTCGGCATACGGCGGGAAATTGAAATCACGTTCCAGCAGCGTCGGGCGTGCACCGATGCGCGCATAGGTGCGGGCGAGCAGGTCCCAGACCGGATCGATCACCGCGCTGCCATGGGTGTCGATCTTCAGATCGGGCGCCTCGTCCAGATGGCCGGCGACATGCAGGCACACGATGCGGGTGGCCGGCAGCCCGGCGATGAACGCATCGGCGTCGTAGCCGTGGTTGCAGGCGTTGACGTAGACGTTGTTGACGTCCAGCAGCAGATCGCAATCGGCCTCGGCCAGCACGGCATTGGTGAAGGCCAGTTCGTCCATGGCCGGTTCCGGGGCGAGGTAGTAGGACACGTTCTCCACGGCAATGCGCCGGCCCAGCAGGTCCTGCACGCGGGCGATGCGTGATGCAGTGTGGCGTACGGCCTCGTCGGTGAAGGGGATCGGCAGGAGATCGTAGAGGTGACCTTCATCACTGCAGTAGCTCAGGTGTTCGCTGTACAGCGGCACGTTGTGCCGCGCCAGGAAGCGTCCTACCTGTTCCAGCAGCACGGTATCCAGCGGCGCGGTGCTGCCCAGCGAGAGCGACAGCCCATGGCAGGTCAGCGGGTGGCGCGTGGACAGTTCGGCGAGTGCGTCGCCGGCCGGCCCACCGATACCAATCCAGTTTTCCGGCGCGCATTCGAGGAAGTCGACATCGCCGGCGGGCGCGTCACGCAGGTCCTGCAGCAGGGCGCGGCGCAAACCCAGTCCGGTCGCCGCCGCAGGCAGCGGCGACCGGGCCAGGCCAGTGGCGAAGGCGTCAGTGCTTGGCACCGCACTTGCCTTCGCCGCATTTGCCTTCCGCTGCCTTCTTGTCGCCAGCGGTCGTTGCCTTGGCGCCGGCAGCCTTGCCCTTGTCGGCGCCGCACTTGCCTTCCCCGCACTTGCCTTCGGCGGCCTTGGCACCGGTGGTCGCGGCCTTGTCGCCTGCCTTGGTGCCGGCCTTGTCGCCATGCGCACCGCACTTGCCTTCGCCACACTTGCCTTCGCCGGCCTTGGTCGCTGCCTGGCCAGCCACCAGGTAGCCTTGGGCCAGCTCGGTCATGCTCAAGGCGGATGCCGAGGCGGTGACGCCCAGGCCTGCGGCCAGCGCAGTGGCCGCCAGCAGGGACAGCGAACGGGTGGGTGTGCTCATCGGGTAACGCTCCTTGGAATGGGCCGGGGCCCGGGATGGCTGCGTGGGGGCAGCAGGTGCGGCCATGGTGGACCGACCCGACTCATCGAATCCTCACACAGGATTCAACGTTTCGTGAAGTGTGGGGGATTGCCATCATGGCAACGCAACAGCAAGGCAAAAAAAAGCCGCCACCCGAAGGCAGCGGCTTTTGCGTTCCACTTCGGAAGCACGCGCTCAGACGTGATCGGTACTGCTGGTCTCGTCGCGCTTCTCGCGCGGCGGCAGCGCCTGCTCGCCATGCACCAGGAACCACACGTTCTCGGCGATGTTGGTGGCATGGTCGCCCACGCGCTCCAGGTTCTTGGCCATGAACAGCAGGTGGGTGCACGGGGTGATGTTGCGCGGGTCTTCCATCATGTACGTCAGCAGCTCGCGGAACAGCGCGGTGTACTGCGCGTCCAGGCGGGCGTCATCGTCGCGCAGTTCCAGCGCCGCGGCGGCGTCGTTGTCGCGGTAGGCCTCGATCGCGCGGCGCACCTGCTGTGCGGCCAGTCGGCCCAGGGCGCGCAGCCCCTGGATCTGCGGCAGCGGTGGCACCTTGCTCAGGGCGATCGAGCGCTTGGCCACGTTGGCGGCGTAATCGCCGATGCGTTCGATGTCGGCCGGAATGCGCAGGCCGGCCAGGATCTCGCGCAGGTCGCGTGCCATCGGCCCGCGCAGCGCCAGGCGCATCACGTCGTGGCTGATGTGCTGCTCAAGCTGGTCGATGGCTTCATCGTTGGCGATGATGCGCTGGGCGGCGTTCTCGTCGCGCTTCTCGATGACGTCCATGGACGCCTCCAGCTGCGCGACGGCCATCTCGCCCATCCGCACGATCTCGGCCACCAGGCGCTGCTGCTCTTCGTCGTAGCTCTTGACGATGTGGTCGTTGGGAAGATTCATGGTCTGCAATCCGGGTAGAGCCAGGCCGTGCCTGGCTGGGACATTTGGTGAGGGAACAGCACCGATCAACCGAAACGACCGGTGATGTAATCCTCGGTCTGCTGCTTGTTGGGCTGCGAGAAGATCACTTCGGTGCGGTCGTGCTCGATCAGGTCGCCCAGGTACATGAAGGCGGTGTAATCGGACACGCGCGCGGCCTGCTGCATGTTGTGGGTCACGATCACGATCGTGTAATCGTGCTTGAGCTCTTCGACCAGCTGCTCGATGCGGCTGGTGGAGATCGGGTCCAGCGCGGAGGTCGGCTCGTCGAGCAGCAGCACGTCCGGGCGCAGGGCCACGGCGCGGGCGATGCACAGACGCTGCTGCTGGCCACCGGACAGGCCCAGCGCGCTCTGGTTGAGCTTGTCCTTCACCTCGTCCCACAGTGCGCCCTGGCGCAGGGCCTGCTCGACGCGATCGGTCATCTCCGACTTGGAAAGCTTCTCGTGGTGGCGGATGCCGTAGGCCACGTTCTCGAAGATGGTCATCGGGAACGGCACCGGCTTCTGGAACACCATGCCGACCTTGCTGCGGAGGCGGTTCATCGGGTACTTCGGCGAGAGGATGTTCTCCCCGTCCAGCATCACTTCACCCCGGGCTTCCAGCTTGGGGTACAGCGCGTAGATGCGGTTGAAGATGCGCAGCAGGGTGGACTTGCCGCAGCCGGAGGGACCGATCAGCGCGGTGACGCGCTTTTCCGGAATCTCCAGGTCGATGCCCTTCAGCGCATGGAACTTGTCGTAGTAGAAATCCAGCCCGCGTGCGGCCAGCTTGATCGGCGCCGGGGTGTGCAGGCTTTCATGCGAAGCCGGGACCACGATGCGCTGCATCGGCACGGCGTTGGAGAGATCGTTCATGGCGATGTCCGTGGAAAGGTCAGTCATGGGAGATACGGTTGCGCAGCAGGATGCCGCGCGCGGAAAGGCTGACCAGCAGCACGAACACGGTCAGCACCAGCGCGCCGGCCCAGGCCAGCACCTGCCAGGATTCGTAGGGGCTGCCGGCAAACTGGTTCATCACCACCGGCACCGAGGCCATCGGCTGGAACACGTTGCTGTTCCAGTACTGGTTGCCGAAGGCGGTGAACAGCAGCGGGGCGGTTTCACCGGAGATGCGGGCCAGCGCCAGCAGGATGCCGGTCACGATGCCGGCGGCGGCGCTGCGGTACAGCACCTGCACCGTCACCTTCCACTGCGGGATGCCCAGCGACAGCGCCGCTTCGCGCATCTGCGAGGGCACCAGGCGCAGCATTTCATCCGTGGTCCGCACCACCACCGGCAGCACGATGAAGGCCAGCGAGAGCGCACCGGCGAAGGCCGAGAACTGGCCGCCAGTCTGCATCACGTACAGGGTGTAGACGAACAGGCCCAGCACGATCGACGGCGCCGAGAGCAGGATGTCGTTGACGAAGCGGACCACCGTGCCGGTCTTGCGGAAGTTGCCGTACTCGGCCAGCCAGGTGCCGGCCAGCACGCCGAGCGGCGTGCCGATGGCGATGGCCAGGCCGCACATCACCGCGCTGCCGAAGAAGGCATTGGCCAGGCCGCCTTCCTGCATCGGCGGTGGGGTCATCTTGGTGAACAGATCCAGGTTGATGCCGGCCAGGCCCTTGGAGGCCAGCGTCCACAGGATCCAGCCGAGGAAGAACAGGCCGAACAGTGCGGTCAGGCAGGACATCAGCAGCGCGACCACGTTGACGATGCGGCGGCGCAGGTATAGCGGTTGGGCGTTGGCGGTGGACATCAGTTGCCCTCCTTGCGGGCCAGGCGCATCAGCATCAGGCGGGCGATCGCCAGCACCACGAAGGTCACCAGGAACAGCACGAAGCCGAGCAGCAGCAGTGCCGAACGGTAGGTCTCGGTGGCTTCGCCGAAATCGTTGGCGATCAGCGCGGCGATGGTGGTGCCCGGTTCGAGCAGCGACGGCGACAGGCGCACGCTGTTGCCGATCACGAAGGCCACCGCCATGGTTTCACCCAGGGCACGGCCGAGGCCGAGGAAGATGCCGCCGATCACCGCCGAGCGGGTGTAGGGCAGCACGATGTCCCAGCTCACTTCCCACTTGGTGGAGCCCAGCGCATAGGCCGATTCCTTCAGGCGGGTCGGCACGGTCAGGAACACTTCGCGCATCACCGAGGAGATGAAGGGGATCACCATGATCGCCAGCACGAAGCCGGCGGTGAGCACGCCGATGCCCAGCGGCGGACCCTGGAACAGCGGGCCGATGATCGGCAGCGTGCCCAGGTGATCATTGAGGAACGGGGTGACGTACTCGGTCATCACCGGGACCAGCACGAACAGGCCCCACATGCCGTAGATGATCGAGGGGATACCGGCCAGCAGTTCGATGGCGGTACCGACCGGGCCACGCAGCCAGCGCGGGGCGACCTCGGTCAGGAAGAAGGCGATACCGAAGCTCACCGGCACCGCGATGACCATCGCGATCAGGGCCGTGACCAGGGTGCCGTAGATGGGCGCGAGGGCGCCGAATTTGTTTTCGACCGGATTCCATTCGGACGAATAGAAGAAGCTCAGGCCCTGCTCCTGCAGGGCATGGCGGCCGCCCCACAGCATCGAGAGCGCGGCGCAGGCCAGGGCGACCAGCACCAGGATGACGGTGGCGATCAGGACCCACCGGAACAGTTTGTCATTGCGGGCGTCACGCAGGTCGCGGGTGGACGGTGCGGGAACAGGCTGGGCGATGGCATTCATGGGAAAGGCGGGGGCCCAAAATTAGGTGGGGTAGTGCCAGGCCATGCCTGGCAGAACGGTGTCATGGCGCCACACTCCGGACCCGCGCAATGCGCGGGTCCGGTCTGGATCACTTGAATTCAGCCGCCCAGTACCCTTCGATCTGCGTGACCAGCTCGGCCGGCAGCGGCACGTAGTGCAGTTCGTTGGCCTGGGTCTGGCCCTTCTCGAAGGCCCACTTGAAGAACGCCAGGGTGTCCTTGCTGCGCTGGGCATCCTTGGGCTGCTTGTGCATCAGCATGAAGTTGGTGGCGGTGATCGGCCATGCCTGGTCGCCCGGGGCATTGGTGATGACCAGGTTGAAGTCCTTGGCGCTGGCCCAGTCGGCGCTGGCGGCTGCTGCGGCGAAGGTTTCCGCGCTCGGCTGCACCCAGTTGCCGGCGGCGTTCTGCATCGAGGCGTACGGCATGCCGTTCTGCAGCGCGTAGGCCAGTTCGACATAGCCGATCGAGCCCTTGATCTGCTTCACGTACGAGGCCACGCCTTCGTTGCCCTTGCCACCCACGCCGTCCGGCCACTGCACCGAGGTGCCTTCGCCGACCTTGCTCTTCCAGTCCGGGCTGACCTTGGACAGGTAGTTGGAGAAGTTGAACGTGGTGCCCGAGCCGTCCGAACGGTGGACCAGGGTGATCTTGCCGTCGGGCAGTTTGACGCCCGGGTTGGCGGCGACGATGGCCGGGTCGTTCCAGGTCTTGACCTTGCCCAGGAAGATATCGGCCAGCAGGGCGCCGCTCAGGCGCAGCTTGCCGGCTTCCAGACCGTCGATGTTGACCACCGGCACCACGCCACCGATCGCCGACGGGAACTGGCCGAGGCCGGCCTGGGCCAGCTCTTCGCTGCTCAGCGGCTTGTCGGAGGAACCAAAATCAACGGTGCCGGCCTTGATCTGGGCGATGCCGCCACCAGAACCGATCGACTGGTAGTTGATCTTGGCGCCGGTGGCGGTGTTGTAGTCGGCCGACCACTTGGACACCAGCGGGAAAATGAAGGAGGCACCGGCGCCGGAAATCTCGGCGGTCAGGCGATCGCCAGCGGCCGGAGCGGCAGCGGGCGCATCGGTGGCCGGCGCGGCGGCCTGGCCTTCAGCGCCCGGCTTGCAGGCGGAAAGACCCAGCGCGATGGCCAGGGAAAGGGCGGCGATGCTGGCCGTGTGCAGTTTCATGCGTCACTCCATAGCGGGATAAGGGCCGGTCTTTCCGGCGACGCGACTATGAAATGATGTTTTTGTTACAGCTTGATGACGCCGTGACCGAGCGCACGCAAAGCCTTGCGGCACAAGGGTCGGGCGTTTTGCGGCAGGCAACAAAAAGGCGCGGAACCTTGCGGTCCGCGCCCGATGGCGCCGGAAGGGGGAGAGAGGTCCCTCCGGCGCCATTGCTCTGTCCGGTGGGTTGCGTCGGGGACTTCCTCAATACTTCAGGTTCTGCGACCAGTAGGTCTCGATCTGCTTGACCAGGGTGTCCGGCAGCGGGACGTAGTCGAGCTGCTTGGCCTGCGCATCGCCGCTCTTGTAGATCCAGCGGAAGAACTCCTGGGTGGCCTTGGCGTTGGCGACGTTCTTGGGCTGCTTGCGGACCAGGATGAAGTTGGTGGCGGTGATCGGCCACGCATCGGCGCCCGGGGCGTTGGTCATGACCAGGTAGAAGTCCTTCGCGCTGGCCCAGTCGGCGCTGGCAGCAGCGGCGGCGAAGGAGGTGTCGCTCGGCAGCACGATCTTGCCCGAGGCGTTCTTCATCGCAGCGTAGGACATCTTGTTCTGCAGCGCGTAGGACAGTTCGACGTAGCCGATGCCGCCCTTGATCTGCTTCACATACGCGGCAACGCCTTCGTTGCCCTTGCCACCGATGCCGACCGGCCACTGGACCGAGGTGCCTTCACCGACCTTGGTCTTCCACTCCGGGTTGACCTTGGAAAGGTAGTTGACGAAGTTGAAGGTGGTGCCCGAACCGTCCGAGCGGTGCACGACGGTGATCTTGCCGTCGGGCAGCTTCACGCCCGGGTTCAGCGCGGCGATCGCCGGGTCGTTCCAGGTCTTGATCTTGCCCAGGAAGATGTTGCCCAGGGTCGGGCCATCGAGCTTCAGCGCGCCCGGGGCAATGCCGGCCACGTTGATCACCGGGACCACGCCGCCGATCACCGACGGGAACTGGGCCAGGCCGGCCGCCGCCAGTTCTTCCGGCTTCAGCGGGGCATCGGAGGAGCCGAAATCAACGGTCGCCGCCTTGATCTGGGCGATACCACCACCGGAACCGATGGACTGGTAGTTGACCTTCTTGCCGGTCGCGGTGCTGTAGTCGGCCGACCACTTGGACATGACCGGGTAGATGAACGAGGCGCCCGCGCCGGTCACATCGGCGGCGTTGGCGGCGAACACGGACGACGCGGCGAGGACGGCAACAGCGGCGCGCGACTTGAAGGCGTGGATCACGGGGTGGCTCCTGGGATGGATGAAGGTGCGGGGTGTCCCGCCCGGTGCTCATTCCATAACGGTTCGATGACAGCGCAGCGTCTGTCATATGACCAACTCGTGACACGCCTTCTGGAAGGGGTGTCACAACGGCTGCAGCGCCTCCGGGACCGCGTAGCGGCGGCCGTCGAAGCGCAGCACGTGGCGCTCGCCTTCCACCGACGTGTCCTGGTCGCGGCAGCTGTCACCGTCCATCCAGCTGTGCGTGGTGACCCGTCGCTCGCGCAGGATGAGGTCGGCCAAGCCGTGTCTGCCTTTGGGCCCAACGGCCACGGTGCGCGTCACGTCGATGGAGTCGCCGGCGCAGCGGGTATCCCACTCGGCCTGGAAGCGACGCAGCACCATCGCTGGGCCGAACGTGCGCAGCGTGTCTGCCTGCACCGCCAGCAGATGCACCTGTTCTTCGCTGAACGGATTGGGCCCGGAGCCATTGCGCCGCTTCACGCGCAGGCCGAAGGCGAGGGTGTCCGGCGCAAGCTGGTAGCGCGCGGTATCAATGTGCATGCCATCGAAGAAGATCGCATCGCTGTCGAGTGCGCCGAGCAGCACCGCCCATGCGCGCGTGGCAAGGGTGTCGGTATCGATCACCAGTACCTCCACATCGCCATCGCGGGAGTCGTTGTTGCCGCCGTCGCGCCAGACCGGCGTGGCCACCAAGGTCAGCTCCGGGCGTGCCGGCCATCGGCGGCAGACGCTGGCGGCGATGTCGCGTGTGTAGCCGGCGCGGTCGGGCAGCACGTTGGGTGCTCGGACCGTGTAGGCCTCCTGCGCTGCCGCCTGGGCGTCATGGCAGTCCTGGGCTTGGGCGGGCAGGGCGGCGGCACTGCACGCGGCGGCCAGCAACAGCGAGAGTGCGATACGCATCGGGTCCATCCATGGGGCGAGGGGCGCACAGCATACCCGCGGACGAACACGAAAAAAGGCGCAGCCGAAGCTGCGCCTTTGTGTCACACGCGTGTTGCAGGGCTTACCAGAAGAACTGCAGGCGCGCTTCGAGGATGTTCGGATCGTCGTTGACGAACGTGCGCGCGGTCGAGCTGTACTTCTTGCTGTCCACCATCACGTAGTTCAGCGCGAACTTGGTGTTGGAGCGCCAGTAGTAGTTCACGCCCACGGTCCAGATGTCCATCTTGCCGCCCAGCACGCCATCGACGATCGGCGGGCGACCGGCCACCGGGTTCGCCGACAGATTGCCGTCGTTGAGGTCCATGTGGTCGTAACGCGCACCTAGCTGCCACATCCCGCGGCCCGGCTCATCCGGCAGGCCGGTGGTCGGGGTGCCGCCCTTGTAACCCCAGGTCTCGCCGCTGATGTTCCACAGGCCGCTGACGTAGTAACCGTCGCTGCTGTAGTTGTCGTGCGAGTACCGCTTGGCCTTGCTGGTGTAGTACTCGGCCTGGGCCTTGAACGGGCCGCCGATGTACATCGCTTCGGCGCCGATCGTGCTCACGCGGTCGGTGTCCACCATGTTGCCGCTGTCGACCAGGCGCGCGGTGGCCAGGTCGGCGTTGGGACGGGCACGCACGCGCAGGGTGTCGGCGTCGGTGTCGTAGTCCACATAGCTCAGGCCGAAGTGCAGGACCTGGCCCTTCTCATTGATCGGGGCCCAGGTGCCACGGGCGCCGTAGCCGCTGCCGTGCGCGAGGTTGCGGGTCAGTTCGCGGCCGAAGCCGCTGGCGGTGACGGACCAGTTGTTGTCACCGATGCTGTAGGCGCCACCGAGGCGGCGGGCCACGGCGTAGGTATTGGTGACCGCGGCCTTGGAGATGAAGTCGTTGTTCTTGGTGCTGGAGAGTTCTTCCAGGCTGTTGGGCTGCTTGAACTGGCCGAACTGCACGAAGTGGTTGGCGTTGCCGGCCAGCTTGTACTTCAGGTTGGTGTCCAGGAACTTGTCGGCCTTGGCGTCGTAGCCCACCACCCATTCCACGTTGCCCGGGCCCTTGCCCTTGAGCACCAGCTCGGCGCGGCGCAACTCGAATTCGCTGTTCTTGCCGTTGCCGGCATCACCGCCGTTGAGGTCGGTCACATCGTTGTCGAACCAGTTGCCGTCGGCCTGGACCAGGCCCTCGAACGTGATTTCCGAACCGCCGATCACATCGATGGCCACTTCAGCGTGAGCGGCCGGAACGAACAGCGCAGCCGCCACGGCCGCAGTAAGAAGTTGGCGATGCAGTTTCATGGAAGGAGCCTTGCAGGCAGGTGGGAAGATGCTGCGCAGGCTAATTAGTGAAGATTGCGTAAATGTGACAGTTTCGGGCAAACCGTCATCGCCCGTATCCCAAGCGGCGTCAGGGGCTGCTATTGATGCCGTCTGGAGATGACCGCCGGGTTGCGCCCATATGGCAGTCGTCGCCCCCGTTCAGGCAGCCGTCTTTTCCTTGAAACGGCACAGGTCGCGGATCACGCATTGCGGGCAGTCCGGCTTGCGTGCCTTGCACACGTAACGGCCATGCAGGATCAGCCAGTGATGCGCATCGAGCAGGAACTCGGCCGGGATCACCTTGACCAGCAGATCCTCCACCGCACGCACGTCCTTGCCCGGCGCCAGCCCGGTGCGGTTGGAGACGCGGAAGATGTGCGTGTCCACTGCCATCACCGGTTCGCCGAAGGCCGTGTTGAGCACGACATTGGCGGTCTTGCGACCGACACCGGGAAGCGCCTCGAGTGCAGCACGATCACGCGGCACCTCGCCGCCGTGCTGTTCGACCAACATGGCGCACGCGGCAATCACGTTCTTCGCTTTCGCGTTGTACAGGCCGATGGTGGCGATGTACTTCTTCAAGCCGTCCTCACCGAGAGCGAGGATCGCCTGCGGGGTATTGGCGACCGGGAACAGTTTGCGCGTGGCCTTGTTGACGCCGACATCGGTGGCCTGCGCCGACAACGTGACCGCCACCAGCAGTTCGAACGGCGAGCTGTACTCCAGTTCGGTCCTGGGGTGCGGGTTGAGCTCGCGCAGGCGCGTGAACATCTCGATCACGTCGGCCTTGGGCATGCGCGCGGTGCGTGCGACGGTTTTCTTCATCGTGGCCATCAGGAGGTGCGGCCCGCGGCCTTGGCCTTGGCGCGCGCGAGAATCGCGGCAGCGGCCGAGGGCAGGGCGGGTTTCTGGATCTCGGGTGTAGGGGGCGGTGCACGGCGTGCATCGCGCTCGGCAGCACGGCGCGCGAGTCGCTGCTGGCGCTGGCGGTAGCGCTCGCGTGCGGCCCAGGCACGTTGCAATTGCTGCTGTGCGTGCTGCAGCCGCTGTGGAAGATCGGGATGATCGGGCCGCAGCGCTTCGTCGCCCGGCTGCGGGACGTAGTCCATCAACCCGGCCGCCAGCGCGGCATCCCATTGATCGTCGAGGACGAGTGCCAGCAGCTGCGCCGGCGAAGCGGTATCGGAAGGCGACATGGCTCAGCGGTTCTGGAACACCGGCGGCCGCCGCGCCAGGAACGCGCTGGTGCCTTCGCGCATGTCCTCGGTGGCGAACATCAGGCCGAACTGCACGCTCTCGTACTCCAGTCCCTCGCCGAGCGAACATTCGCCGCCGATATGGATCGCATCGAGGATGCCGCGCAGCGCGAGAGGCGCGGCCGAGGCCAATTGCGACGCCAGAGCCTGGACGCGGGCATCCAGCTCCGCAGCCGGGACCACCTCATTGACGATGCCCAGTTGCGCGGCACGCGCGGCGGTGATCGGGGTGCCCAGCAGGCACAGCTCCAGTGCGGCGGCGCGGCCGCACAGGCGCAGCAGCCGCTGGCTGCCACCGAAGCCGGGGATCAGGCCCAGATGGATCTCTGGCTGACCGACCTTGGCGGTCTCCGCGGCCACCCGGAGGTGGCAGGCCATGGCCAGTTCCAGGCCGCCGCCCAGCGCAAATCCGTTGATCTTGCCGATCACCGGCTTGGGCATGCGCTCGATGCGGCGCATCAACCCTTGGCCGAGCAGTGAGAAATCACGACCCTGAACCGCGCTCAGGCCGTTCATTTCGGCAATGTCCGCACCGGCGACGAACGCCTTGGGACCGGCGCCGGTCAGCACCACCACCCGCACCCCAGGGGCGGCAGCGGCCTCGGCGAAGGCCGTATCAAGGGCTTCCAGGGTCGCCCGGTTCAGGGCGTTGAGTTTGTCCGGGCGGTTGACCGTCACAGTGCGTACGGCACCATCGTCCATAATCGCGATAAGGGCGTCGGCCACGGCAGGACTCCTGAAAACGTTAAAAAAAAGTGATGTTGAACTCTTGAAACGAAGTCAGGTCAGAGCCTGCGTCGTTAGTGGCGGTTCAACGTTGCGGCGGCTATCCTAACCCGTCGCCTCAGGGCGGCCCAACGCGTCCTGAGTTACCACCCCTGGAGAAAAGTTTGATGAAGTTGCGTTCTATCGCGGTCGCCGTCGCGGCCCTGGCCCTGACGGGCAATGCCTTCGCCCAGGACACCTCGTCCGAAAAGGGCAAGCTGAGCTATTACTTCGGTTACGACTACGGTAACAACCTGGCTGAACTCACCGCACGCGGCGAGCAGCTGGACATCAACTCGGTGGTGAAGGGCCTGCAGGATGCCTACGCCAAGAAGCAGCCGTCGATCACGGCTGAGCAGTTGAAGCCCGCCGTCGAAGCCTTCCAGAAGCGTGAGCAGGGTCGTGCGCAGGCCGCCAAGGCCGAGTACGACAAGGCTGCCGCCGAGAACAAGACCAAGAGCACCCAGTTCCTGGCCGCCAACAAGGCCAAGGCCGGCGTGCAGTCGCTTCCGAGCGGCGTGCAGTACCGCGTGATCGAAGCCGGCAAGGGTGCCAAGCCGACCCAGGCCAGCACCGTGCAGCTGGAAGTGGCCGGTCCGTATCCGTTCGGCACCCGTCCGGCCGAAGCGCGTCCGGCCCAGCAGATCCCGGGCATCAAGGTCAGCGAAGTTGAAATGAAGGCCATGCGTGAAGCCCTGCTGCAGATGCCGGCTGGCTCCAAGTGGGAAGTGACGCTGCCGCCGGATCAGGCCTATGGTGCCGATCCGCGCACGCCGTTCCCGCCGAACGTCGCGGTGCAGTTCGAAATCAAGCTCGTCAGCGTCAAGTAATTTTCGCAACATCAAGAACGCGCCGGTGGAAACACCGGCGCGTTTTTTGTTTCCGTGCAATCGCGGTACTGTTGACCGGTGCAATCGATGGAAGAATCCCCGCATGCCGTGCCCACTCCCTGCATCGGAATCTGCGCGCTGGATCGCGCCGGTGTCTGCACGGGCTGCCTGCGCACCGTGGATGAAATCACCCGCTGGCGAACCATGAGCCGACCCGAACAGCATCACGTCATGCAGCACACGCTGCCCCTGCGCGAACAACTGCGGCAATCGCTGCGCGGTTCGCTGGCCGAACACGAGCGCCTGCTGCGCGCGCTGCATCCGCTGGACCGGCCGCCGTCCGGCGATGGCTGGAACCGCAGCGAACTGATCGATCTGTTACCGCCCGGCCCGCCCGTTGAAGCGGCCGTGCTGGCCGGCATCATTCCGCGCGAGGGCGGCGCGCAGGTGCTGCTGACCCGGCGCACCGACACGCTGCGCCATCACGGGGGCCAGGTCGGTTTTCCCGGTGGCCGCATGGAGCCGGAGGACCGCGATGCCGTCGCCGCCGCGATCCGCGAGAGTGACGAGGAAATCGCACTCAAGCACGATCAGGTGCAGGTGCTTGGGTATCTGGATCCGTTCGTGACGATTACCGGCTACCGGGTCATGCCGGTGGTGGCCGTGATCGATCCTGCCTTCGTGGCCGTGCCCGAACCGGGCGAGGTCGCGGAAGTGTTCGAAGTGCCGCTGTCCTACCTGATGGATCCGGCCAACCTGCACCACGTGGAGATCGACCACCGCGGTCGCATCCGCCACGTGCTCGAATACGGCTGGCCCGGGCAGCGGATCTGGGGTGCGACCGCCGCCATTCTCTACAACCTGCGTCGCCGCCTGGAGCAGACCGCATGACCACGCCATTGATCGATGTCACCGCCCTCGCACAGGCGTTGGACGACGGCGCCACGCGCCTTATGGATGCACGTGCGACGGCCAGTGCCGCCCCCACGCTTCGGGTAGTGGATGCGCGGTTCTCCTTGGCCGATCCGCAGTCCGGTGCGGCGTTGTATGCACAGGGCCATCTGCCCGGCGCGCTGTACGCCGATCTCAACCGGGACCTGTCCGATCCTGGCCGCACCGGCCATGGCCGTCATCCGCTGCCGGACAGCGATGCGTTCGCCGCGCGCCTGGGCGCGTGGGGCATCGGGCCGGAAACCGAGGTCGTGGTCTATGACGCCGGCGACGGCAGCATGGCGGCCGCGCGGTTGTGGTGGCTGCTGCGGCTGATCGGGCATGCACAGGTACGCGTTCTCGATGGCGGATTTGCGGCATGGCAGGCCGCCGGTCTGCCGGTCACCGCAGCGCTGCCGCAGGTGACGCCGTTGCCGCCGTACCCGGGGCAGTTCGACCGCCGCCAGATCGCCTCGGTGGAGGAGGTGCAGGCGCGTCTCAAGCACGCGCCGGGCTGGCTGATCGATGCGCGGGCGGGCGAGCGTTTCCGGGGCGAAGTGGAGCCCTTGGATCCGGTCGCCGGCCACGTGCCCGGCGCGGTGAATCGTCCGTTCGCGTTGAACGTGCATGAGGGACGGCTGCGCCCTGCGGAGGATCTGCGCGCCGCGCTGCAGCCGCTGATCGGCACGCACGCACCGGACGAGGTCGTGCTGATGTGCGGCTCGGGAGTGACCGCCTGCCATCTGCTGCTGGCGATGGAAGCCGCCGGGCTGGAAGGGGCGCGGATCTATGCGGATTCGTGGAGCGGCTGGGTCAGCGACCCGTCGCGTCCCGTCGCCACCGGCTGATCACGGGCCACGATGACGGCCACGGCCAATGGCGCGGTAGGTGCCGACCGTTGGTCGGCACACCCTCTCACCCACGCAGTTCCTGCAGCGGCACCGCCGCCAGCACGCGTGGCCACGGGAACATCGGACCCGGATCGCGCTTGCGCGGCACCCGCCGTTCCGGATCGTCGCTGGCCACTTCCTCGCGCGTATCCAGCCACTCATGCCCGGCGATATGGGCCAACGCGGGCAGCGTCCCGCACAGGTGTTGCAGCAGGTCGATCAGCGCCGCGATCTGCGCATCCGGGTAGGGCTCGTCCATCGCCTGGTGGTGGGAATCCCACCAATGTGGGTAGCGCCCGGTGTTGACCAGTTCGATCCCGATCGAGCGCGGGTTATAGCCACTGACCTGATGCGCGACGCGGTCCAATGACACGTACTGGACGATGCGCCCATCGCGGTCGATGTAATAGTGGCCACTGTTGCCGGTGCCGCTGTCATACAGCACGCGTTCGCCGTACTCGCGTGCCATCGCCAGGTCCGGCAGTTCGGTGCAGTGGATGACCACCAGATCGATCTCGTCGTGCGTGCGGGACAGCAGCCTGTCCTGGTAGGGCAGGGGCTGTGCATCGATGGCGGGCGGGGCGCGGTCGGGCATGCGGCGATGCTAGCATTCAGGCATGAACGCTCCTATCGATTCCCGCGCGGTGTGCGCATGAGCCGCGGCCACTGCATCCTCTCCCATGGCTTTGAAAGCGGCCCGGACGCCATCAAGGTGACCGCCCTGGCCGACGTCGCCGAGCGCCTGGGCTGGACCCACGAGCGCCCGGACTACACCGATCTGGACGCCCAGCGCGAGGTCAGCAGCCTGGGCGATGTGCGCGCCCGCCTGCAGCGCCTGGTCACCCTGGCCACCGCCCGTGTCGTGCAGGGCCCGGTGGTGCTGGCCGGCTCCAGCCTGGGTTCGTACATTTCGGCCATCGCCTCGCTGCAGGTGCCGGTCCAGGGCCTGTTCCTGATGGTGCCGCCCACCCGGATGGGGCCGATGCCGGCGCTGGATGCCGCCCGCGTGCCGACCAGCGTGGTCCACGCCTGGCACGACGAGCTGATCCCGCCGGCGGAGGTGATCGCCTGGGCCCAGGCCCGCTCGGCCCGCCTGCTGATGGTGGACGACGGCCACCGCCTGACCGATCACGTCGAGGCCTCGAGCCGGGCCTTCGAGGAACTGCTGGCCAGGCTGTAGCCGGGCGTTCCAGCCCGCCTCACGTACAATGGCCCCCCGGACACCCGTGCCCGGCTGCTTGCCGTGCCCGTGGGCACCCCCTCTCCGCTGACCTGCGATACCGATTCCGTGAAATTCTTTGTTTCCTGCGCCAAGGGCCTGGAGTATCTGCTCGCCGACGAACTGTTGGCGCTCGGCCTGGACAAGGCCACCGCCACCATTTCCGGCGTCAACGCCGAGGGCGAGCTGGCGCAGGCGCAGCGCGTGGTGCTGTGGTCGCGCCTGGCCAGCCGGGTGCTGTGGCCGCTGACCGAGTTCGACTGCCCCGACGAAGGCTCGCTCTACCAGGGCGTGTCGGCGATGGCGTGGGAGCAGCACATCAGCCCCGAGCTGACCCTGTCGGTGGACGCGCATGTGTCCGGCACCGAGATCACCCATGCGCGCTTCGCCGCGCAGCGGGTCAAGGACGGTGTGGTCGACAGCCTGCGGTCGCAGGGCCTGGAGCGGCCGTCGGTCAACACCGACTTCCCGGACGTGCGCATCAACCTGTCGCTGCGCAAGGGCCGGGCCACGATCTCGATCGACCTGGGCGGTGGCCCGATGCACCGCCGCGGCTGGCGCATGGCGCAGAACGATGCGCCGCTGAAAGAAAACCTGGCCGCCGCGGTGCTGCTGCGCGCCAACTGGCCGAAGATCCACAGCGAAGGCGGTGGCCTGCTCGACCCGATGTGCGGCAGCGGCACGCTGCTGATCGAAGGCGCATTGATGGCCGCCGACGTGGCCCCGGGCCTGCAGCGCCACGGCAGCATTCCGCCGAGCCGCTGGCTGGGCTTCGACCGCGACGCCTGGAACAGCCTGATGGAAGAAGCGCGCGCCCGCGAAACCGCCGGCCGCAGCGCACTCAAGCAGGTGATCCACGGCAGCGACGTGGATCCGCACGCCATCCATGCGGCCAAGCAGAACGCCGAAACGGCCGGTGTGGGCCATGCCATCTGGTTCGGCGTGCGCGACATCACCGATGTGCAGGTTCCGCCGCAGGAGACCGGCTGCGTGGTCTGCAACCCGCCCTATGACGAGCGCCTGGCCGCCGACGCGGTGCTGTACCGCCAACTCGGCGACGCGCTCAAGCGCGCGGTGCCGCAGTGGCGCGCCAGCCTGTTGTGCGGCAGCGCCGACCTGGCCTTCGCCACCGGCCTGCGCGCCAACAAGAAGTACCAGCTGTTCAACGGCGCCATCGAGTGCGCGCTGATCGTCTGCGACCCGATCGCGGTACCGCAGCGCGAGAACACCGGCCAGCCGCGCGAGCTCAGCGAAGGCGCGCAGATGGTGGCCAACCGCCTGCGCAAGAACATCAAGAAGTTCAAGACGTGGCGGACGCGCGAGAGCATCACCTGCTACCGCGTTTACGATGCCGATCTGCCCGAGTACGCGGCCGCCATCGATGTCTATGAAGAAGACGGTGGTGCCCGCCGGACCTTCCTGCATGTGCAGGAATACGCGGCCCCGGCGACCATTCCGGATGTGGATGTGCGTCGCCGCCGCAACGAGCTGCTCTCGGCCGCGCGCGAGGTCTTCCAGGTGCCGGCCGAGCAGGTCGCGCTGAAGTCACGCGAGCGTGGCAAGGGCGGCAGCAAATACGGTCGTTTCGAGCAGCGCGGCGAGTTCGTGCTGGTGCGCGAGAACGATGCGCTGCTGCGCGTGAACCTGTTCGATTATCTGGACACCGGCCTGTTCCTGGACCACCGTCCACTGCGCTGGCACATGGCGCAGGAAGCCCAGGGCAAGCGCTTCCTCAACCTGTTCTGCTACACCGGTGTCGCCTCGGTGCAGGCCGCCGTGGCCGGTGCCGCGACCACCACCAGCGTGGATCTGTCCGGTACGTACCTGCAGTGGTGCGCCGACAATCTCGCGTTGAACGGCAAGGGCGGCAGCCAGCACCAGCTGATCCAGGCCGATGCGCTGGCGTGGCTGGAAGCCGAACGTCACCGCTTCGACGTGATCTTCTGCGATCCGCCGACGTTCTCCAACTCCGCCCGCGCCGATGACTTTGATATCCAGCGCGAACACGTGCGCCTGCTGCGCGCGGCCGTGGCGCGCTTGAGTCCGGAAGGCGTGCTGTATTTCTCCAACAACTTCCGCCGCTTCAAGCTGGACGATGAAGCGATCAAGGAATTCGCGGAGTGCAAGGAGATTTCGCCCGAGACCATCGGGGCGGACTTCGAGCGCAACCCGCGCATCCACCGCGCGTGGGAACTGCGCCGCTACGGCGCCTGACGGGAACGGGCTGACATGGACGACAGCCAACTCCACGCCGACGGGCTGCTGCTGCGACCGTTCGAGGATGCCGACGCCGCTGCGTTCGCAGTGGCGGTGCGTGAGTCGGCCGAGGGCATGCGGCGCTGGATGCCGTGGAGCTCGGTCGACTACCGCGTCGAGCAGGCGCTGCAATGGTTCCAGGCCTGCCGGGACGGTTGGGCGGCAGGCACGGCCTGCGAATACGGAATCTTCGACCAGGACACGGCCGCCTTCGTCGGCGGCGCGGGATTGAACAAGATCCAGCACGATCCCCGTTTCTGCAACCTGGGCTACTGGGTGCGGCAGTCGTGCCGTGGCCAGGGCGTGGCGCCCCGCGTCGTGCAGGCGCTGGCGGCCCAGGCGTTCGGGCCGCTGGGCCTGCATCGGGTGGAGATCGTCGTTGCGGTAGACAATCTCGCCAGCGAACGGGTGGCGGTGAAGGCCGGCGCCCTGCGCGAAGGCGTGGCGCGCAACCGTCTGGTCATCGACGGCCGTCCGGTCGCGGCGCACATGTTTTCACTGGTGCCCTGAGCGGCGATCGCGATGCGGCGACGCCCGTGAGGTTGCGGCGGGTGCACCGCAGGGATCGATCTGAAGGTAGAGCCACGCCATGCGTGGCTGCTCCCTCAACGCCCGACCAGCGCCACCGCCAGCCCCACCACCGGCAACGCCCAGGCCAGCGGCGCGATCCACCTGGGGCGGTACGGGTACAGCCCGAACGCAATCACCACCCCGCTGATCGTCAGCGCACCCAGCCACAGCACCGGACCGATCGCCCAGCCGTGGTCCAGCACGCACAGTGCGAATGCGACGGTCAGCAACGTCCAGCCCACCCAGCGCCACACCCGCATGCGCGATGCGCTGGCGCCGGCTTTGCCGTTCAGGTCCAGCTGGTGCTTGTCCATGGCCAGCGACAACGCCGTGAACGCCGAGAAGCTCAGCGTGATTGCGAGCAGCATCATGCCGTCGCCCCCGCAGCAGCGGCCTGCTGACGGCGTTTCTTCTCGGCCGCAGTCAGCGGTGGCTGCCAGCGCTGCATGCGATGACCGCAGTAGGCCAGCATCGCGCCGAAGGCGAGCATGGTCAGATCGAACCCGGCGAGCACCCAGTCACCGGTGCGCAGGGTGACGCCCAGATGCGCATGCGTGGTGAATGCGTTGACCACCGGAATCAGGGCGAACAGCACGCCACCCAGGTACAGCTGCCAGGTCCACATCCTCCGCTTGGGCCAGAGGAAACCGGCCAGCAATGCGGCGGCCCATGCATAGAAGAACGCATTGACCTCGGCGTTGGCGCGCTCGGCCATCTGGACCGGCAGCAGACGATTGGCCAGGAAATAGGTGGCGAAAGCGATCGGCAGGCCGGCCACCGCACCGATGTTGAGCGCGTCGACCAGGCGCAGGCCGAACCCGGTCTTGCCGGACTTGGCGTGCTTGGGTCGTTCCTTCACCGCCCATAGCACCACGCCGCTGGCGACCATCAGGCAACCGATCAGCCCGGACAGGAAGAACAGCGCACGCAGGCCCCAGTCGGCGAAGCGCGCCAGGTGCAGGCCGTACATCACGCCACGGGTCTGGGTGGCACCGCCCGAGGCCGGGCTGGCCTCGAGCAACTGGCCGGTGATCGCGTTGAAGCGCAGCGACGGGGTATCCACCGACACGCGCTTTCCATCGCGCTGGGTGATATCCACGATCGCATTCGCCGCGCCCGGGTGGTAGAGGGTGAAGCCGGCCACATCCGCGCCCTTCCATTCGGCGCGCGCGCTGTCCAGCAACTGCTGGATGGGCAGTGGCGTGGCGCGTCCTTCGGCCGGGGTCTCGATCTCGGCCAGACGCGCGAAGGCTTCGCTGAAGAACGCCTCCTCATCCTTGGGATAGGCCACGCTCACGCCCCACGGCAGGTACATGAACATCAACGTGACGATGCCGGTGTAGGTGATCATCGCGTGGTACGGCAGCGCCATCACCGCGCTGACGTTGTGGAAATCCAGCCACGACCGCAGGCCCTTTTCCGGGCGGAAGGTGAAGAAGTCCTTGAAGATCTTCTTGTGCGTGATCACGCCGGTGATGATCGCCACCAGCATGAACATCGCACAGAAGCCGACCAGGTAGCGGGCCCAGTAAACGGGGATGTAGTGCAGGTCGAAATGCAGGCGGTAGAAGAAGTCACCGCCGCGGGTTTCGCGCGCGGCGATCTCTTCGCCGGTGTTCGGATCGACGGTGGCATCGCCGAAGCGGCCTCCGCCGCGCCGGCGGCGCTCGCCTTCCACCGGCGGCTTGACCATCGATTCGGGGTTGCGCCAGAACATGCGCATCGCCGGGTTGCGCGGGTCGGGCAGGGTGACATTCCAGCTCTCGGCCTGCGGCGCCTTGTGCTGCAGGAAGGTGAGAGCACGCTCGGCGGCCACATCGGCACTCACGCTGCTGCGCGGCAGCTCCGGGCGCATCCAGCGGCTGATTTCCTCGCGGTAATAGCTGGCCGTGCCGGCCATGAAAATCAGCAGCAGCAGCCAGCCGACCAGCAGGCCGGTCCAGGTGTGCAGCCAGGCCATCGACTGGCGGAATCCGTTCTTCATGCGGCCCCCTGCAGCAGGCGGGTGCCGAGCCAGAACAGCGCCGTCGGGATCAGGATGCCGACCCACGCGCGCAGCGCGGTACGGGTAGCGAACGCCCACAGTGCCGCGCAGGCGCACAGCACGATCGCCACCAGCATGCCGGTCAGCACCGCTTGCCCGCGCGCGATCGGCAGCGCGACCGCAAAGAACATCGAGCAGGTCGCGGCCAGCGCGTAGCCGCCGAAGATCGCGGCGAGCGAACGTGACAGGACACCCAGCCAGGGGCGGGCGAAGAAGGAACCAAGACGGTTGAACCTGGCGCTGGCGTGCGGCGTGCTGTCCACGGAAACCTGCTGATCGATCGGGGAAACGGGCATCACCGGCCGCAGCCGGTGATGAATGATAGTGGCCATCCCTGGCCGTGTTCACTGCGCGTCGCAGTGGTCCCTTGGAGCCGGTGTCAGAGCTTCCAGCGCAGGTTCAACATCACGTTGCGCGGTTCGCCCCAGTACACGCCGTTGTAGAAACCGACGTTGCTGTAGTACTTCTTGTCGAGCAGGTTGTTGACGTTGAGCTGCGCGGAGAAATTGTCATTGAAGCGGTAGCCGGCGAACACATTCACCAGGTAGAACGCATCCTGGGTGATGAACGCCGATTCGGTGCGGCCACTGGTCGCGTAATCGGAACGCGGCTTGGTGCTGGCGCGGTAGATACGACTCTGCCAGGTCACGCCGCCCCCCAGCGAGAGGCGGTTCCACTCACCACTCGGGCGCCAGCTGGTGTTGAGCCGGAAGGTGTCCACCGGGTTGGTGGTGTTCTGCGCCACGCCCGCCTGGTTGCGGATGGTGGTGTGCGCGAAACCGGCCGAGACGTTCCAGTTCTCGGTCAGGCTGCCCTGGGCTTCCAGTTCCCAGCCCTTGACCTTGTTGCCCTTGCCGGTGGAACGGTAGGCGCTGCTGCCATCGGGCAGCGAGGCGGCCGGTACCGAATCATCGAGCTCGGCGACATTGTCCTTCTCGCCCTTGAACACCGCGGCGGAGGTGTTCAGGCGGCCACCGAAGAATTCACCCTTCAGGCCGGCCTCCCACATGTCCCCAACCACCGGCTCCAGGTAATCGTTGTTCTTGTCGCGGTAGTCCTGCGGCTGGAAGATGTCGGTGTAGCTGGCGTAGGCACTGAACTGCCTGCTGAAATCGTAGACCAGGCCGACGTACGGGGTCAGCGAATCGTCCGGCTTGTAGCCGCCGCGGGTGGTACCGGTGCGGTTGCCGGCCGCATCGTTGGTATAGCGCCAGCTGCGGGTCTCCCAGCTGCCATAGCGCGCGCCGAGCACGGCCAGCAACGGATCGGCCAGCTGCAGGCGGGCGGCCACGTAGGCGGCCTTCTGCGTCAGCTCGTTCTCCGAGGCCAGCCAGTCATGCCGGGTGAGCGGCAACGGGGCAACGTCGCCGGTCCAGGTGCGCCAGTCCGGTACGACGTCGTAGCCCGGCGGCTGCACGAACTCCGAGGCAGGCGATTCGCCCCTGCGAACGGACTGGCCGACGCCGAACACCAGTTCATGCTCGCGGCCGAACAGCTGGAACGGGCCGCTGGCGTTGAGGTCGAACACGTTCATTTCGCTGCGTTCGGCGAAATGCGAAAGGTAGGCGCGCACACCGGTACCATCCGGCGCGGGATAGCCCTGCGCGCCGTACCAGACGTCGCCATCGGTGTTGCGCTTGGCCTGGGTCGCGCTGGCCTTGAGCGACCAGCCGTTGCCGAGCTGCTGCTCCAGGCGCATGAAGGTGGTCTTTTCCACGATCGGCCAGCTGCTCCAGCTTGCCGACAGGTTGGTCGAGCGCGGCAGGTTGGCCGGCTTTCCGTCCGGGCCCCAGTACGGCACCACGCCCCAGGTCACGCCCTTGGTTTCCGGCGACTGGTAGTCATAGCCGACTTCGAACAGGGTGCTGTCGGTCAGGTCGGCCTGGACGATGCCGTAAAACACGTCCTTGTCGAGACGGTACACATCGCGGAAGGAATCGCTCTGCTGCTTGGCGGCGACAAAACGCGCACGCACGCGGCCATCCAGCGCGACCGGGCCGCCGATGTCCGCTTCCAGGCGCTGGTTGCCCCAGCGGCCCAGGGTCAGGCCGGCGCTCATCGCCATCTCCTGGGTCGGGCGCTTGCGGACCATGTTGATGGTGCCCGACGGATCACCGGCACCGGTGGTGAGGCCGGTCGCGCCGCGGACCACTTCGATGCGCTCGTAGATCGCGCTGTCGGTGTTGGTCTTGAGCGAGCCACCAAACGTGTTGAGCATCCCGTCGATCTGGAAATTGGTGATGCTGTAGCCACGCGAGATGTAGTTGATGCGCTCCGAATCGGTGACCGATACATGCACGCCGGTGACCTGGCCCATCACGTCGGACAGCGCGTACAGGCCCATGTCGTCCAGGCGCTGGCGGGTCAGCACGGTGACCGACTGCGGGGTGTGGCGCAGCGACAGGTTCAACTTGGTGGCGGTGCTGGCCTGCTTGACCGTGTAGGAATTGGGAATCTCGCCGTCGGCGGTCACCTTGATCGTGTCCAGCGTGGTCGCATCATTCGGCCCGGCCTCGGCGAAGGCGGGCAGTGCAGGCCCGGCGAGGGCAGCAACCAGCGCGATGGCCAACAACGATGGCCGGGACAACGGTGACGCGGACGAACGGGACATGGCAACACTTCCAGTGTGAGAAAACGGCAGCACGCACAGCGACGCTGCCAGAGGCGGCAGGGCAGGCAGGGCAGCGGATCAGGGGGTGTACACGGGGCGTTGCGCGGGGAGGGCGTGATGCTTCCGGGCGCCGGTTGGCTAGGCGTACAGCCGATCAGTGAATGATAGTCATTATCATTTCGTTAGACAAGCGTCATGGCGGTGTCGAGAGCGGGGAAAGCCGTGCGCTGGCGTATGTGTGGCGGGCTGCAAGAACGTCGCCTGCGTGTCATTGCCGGGCAATATCGCGTCAACAGACTGTGAGGATGTCGTGACACGCCGTTACGGCATCCCCCCTCTGTTCGTCCGCGGAGTCGTCAGTGAATCGTTGTGTGCTTGCTGTAGCGGTGTTGTCCGTCCTTACCTTTGCCACGGCCGCCGATGCGCGTGCCGAGGCCGCCCCGGCAGGGACTGCCGCGGCCCCCGCCACCCTGGACACGATGATCGTCACCGGCACGCGCGGCAGCAACCGCACCCAGTTCGACACGCTGGCCCCGGTGGACGTGTTCTCGCAGGAAGAGATCCAGGCGATCGAGTCGTCCGACCTCAACGACGTGCTGGCCCAGCTGGTGCCTTCCTTCGTGGTCCAGCGCATGCCGATGAACGATGGCCTGGTGTTCGTGCGGCCGGCCACGCTGCGGGGTCTCTCGCCGGACCAGACCCTGGTGCTGGTCAACGGCCGCCGCTTCCACCGTTCGGCGCTGCTGGGCGCACGCGGCGCGCAGGGGCCGGACCTGGCGCAGATTCCGGTGCATGCGATCCAGCGCATCGAAGTGCTGCGTGATGGCGCGTCGGCGCAGTACGGCTCGGACGCCATCGCCGGGGTGATCAACATCATCCTGGATGACCGCGTCGGCGGGGAACTGTCGCTGGGCCTGTCCGAATACAGCGAAGGCGATGGGACCGGTCGCAAGATCGGCGTCCGGCACGGCTTCGCGCTGGGTGACAAGGGCAGCCTGTCGCTGTTCGCCGACTGGGACAAATCCGACGCGACCTCGCGCAGCCGCCAGCGCGCCGATGCGATCGCCTTCCAGAACGCCCACCCGGATCTGGTCGTGCCCGATCCGGTGCAGCGCTGGGGCCAGCCGGACCTGGAAAACCGCCATTTCGGCTTCAACCTCAACCTCGCCTTGAACGACAGCGTCGACCTCTACGGTTTCGGTCTGTACGGCCACAGCGAAGGCGTCAGTGATTTCAACTGGCGCAATCCCGATGGCACCGCCTCGGTCTATAACCGCAGCCGTGTGTTCCCCGGCTGGGACGCGCGCAGCCTGTACCCGACCGGCTTCAGCCCGAAGTACGGCAACGAGCAGGACGACCTGCAGGGCGTGCTCGGTCTGCGCGGTTACTGGGGCGAGCGCTGGCGCTGGGATGTGAGCGGCTCCTACGGGCGCAACCGCATCGACTACACGCTGGGCCATTCGATCAATGCCTCGCTCGGCCCGGACAGCCCCACCTCGTTCTACCTCGGCCGCCTCTCGCAGGAGGAGAAGAACCTCAACGCCGATATCGTCTATTCGCTGCCGGTCAGCGCGCTGGCCGCACCGATCAACATCGCCTTCGGCGCGGAGACGCGCGAGGAAACCTACGGGGTGGATGCCGGTGATCCGGCGTCGTATGCGATCGGGCCGGGGGCGGTCACCGGCCTGGCCGGTGGCGCCAACGGTGCGCCGGGTTTCAGTGCGGCCAATGCCGGGCGCTGGAGCCAGCGCAGCCGCGCGGCCTACATCGATGTCGAAGCGCCGTTGACCGCGCGCTGGACGGTCGGCGCAGCCACCCGCTACGAGCACTTCTCGGCCTTCGGTGAGAGCGTGGACGGCAAGCTTTCCAGCCGCTTCGAGTTCACCCCGGACCTGGCTGTGCGCGGTTCGGTCTCCACCGGCTTCCGCGCGCCCACGCCGGGCCAGCTGTACACGCAGAGCACCCAGCAGGGACTGGATACCGTGACCTTGCAGGTGTTCACCACCGGTCGCCTGTCGCCCAGCGATCCGCTGGCGATCCAGCTCGGCGCCCAACCGCTCAAGCCGGAACAATCGCGCACCGCCTCGCTCGGGCTGACCTGGAAGAACGACCTGGGCTTCTCCGGCTCGGTGGACCTGTACGACATCAAGGTCACCGACCGTTTCAGCCAGTCGGCCTCGTTCGCGGTGCCCGCCGGCGTGCCCAATCCGCTGGCGTATACCTCGGTGAGCTTCTACACCAACGATTTCGACACCACCACCCGCGGTGTCGATGTGGTGGCCAGCCACACCACCGCACTCGGGGCGGGCCGGCTGAGCACCACGCTGGGCTACAACTACAACCAGACCCAGGTGGACAGCGGTGCCACCGGCGTGGCCACCAATGAAAGCCAGCGCCGCATTTTCGAAGAGCGCCTGCCGCGGCAGAAGGCCACGCTCAGCAGCACGTATGCGTGGGGCCGCTTCAGCGTGCTCGGCAAGCTGCGATACTACGGGGCATGGACGGACTCTTCGGGCAATGCCACCGGCGACATCTTCCAGCGCTTCGGAGCGATGAGCTTCGTCGATCTGGCCGTGAGCTGGAATGTCACCGAGCAGCAGACGCTGCGGATCGGCGCGGACAACCTGTTCAACCGCTACCCGGACGAGGCCAGCTTCCAGGCCAGCCGTGGCTTGATCTACTCGCGGAACGCGCCGTATGACACCGACGGCCGCAACCTCTATGCCGAATACCGGATCCGCTACTGATGGACCGGCAACGACGTGCTCTGCTGCGTGGCGCACTGGCCCTGCCAGTCGCTGCGGCACTCTCCGGTGCGAACGCCATGGACGCTGAGCCGCTGGCGCTGCCGGCAGTGGGCGCGCGCACGCCGGCCGAGCTGGCCGCCGACGAAACCTGGTGGGCCCAGGTGCGCGCGCTGTACGACCTCACCGACGAGGTCGTGATGCTGGACAACGGCTACTGGGGCGCGATGGCGCGCCCGGTGCTGCAGGCCTACCAGCAGGCCACCGCCACGGTGAATGCCGGCAACGCCTGGTTCGGGCGCTTGGCGTTTCCACCGCTGTTTGAGCAGGCCCGCGTGCGTCTGGGGCAGGTGCTGGGCGTGGAGACCGACGAAATCGTGCTCACCCGGGGCGCCACTGAAGCGATGCAGGTGCTGATCGGCAGCTACCGCGGGCTGTCGCCGGGTGATGCGGTGATGTATGCCGATACCGACTACGACAGCATGATCAGCGCGATGCAGTGGCTGCAGGCGCGGCGCGGTGTGCAGCCGGTGGCGATCACGCTGCCTGAGCCATTCGACCATGACAGCATCGTGGAGACGTACCGCCGCGCGCTGGCCGCCAACCCGCGCGTGCGCCTGCTCCTGCTCACCCACGTCAACCACCGCAACGGCATGCTGCTGCCGGTGGCCGAGATCGCCGCGCTGGCCAGGGCGGCGGGCGTGGAGGTGGTGCTCGATGCGGCGCACGGCATCGGCCAGGTGGATACGCCGCTACGCGCGCTGGGCGTGGATTTCATCGGGATCAACCTGCACAAGTGGATCGGCGCGCCGGTCGGCGTCGGCGCGGTGTATGTCCGCCGCGGGCGGGTGCGCGATCTGGATCCGTACATGGGCGAGCAGGACCACGACGACATCCGTACCCGTGTGCACACCGGGACGGTCAACTTCGCCGCCTACATGGCGTTGCCGGTCGCGCTGGATCTGCACGAGCGCATCGGTGTGGCCAACAAGCGGGCGCGGCTGCTGCGCCTGCGCAATCAGTGGATGGACGCGTTGCGCGGCGACGAACGCCTCCAGCTGCTGGGCTCGGACGATCCGCGCCTGTCCAGTGCGATCACCTCGTTCCGGCTGCGCGGGCAGACCACGATGCGCGACAACACGGCCACCTCGCAGCGGATGGTGAAGCAGTCCGGCGTGTTCGTGGTGCCGCGCGAAGGGCTGGCTTCGGGCGCCTGCCTGCGGGTCACGCCGGGCATCTTCAGCACGCCGGCGCAGATGGACGCACTGGTGGCGGCGGTACGCGCGGTCGCTGGCTGAGGCACCCGGCGACGCTGGCGGTGACCTCGCCAGCGTCCGTCGGCAGGCCCGACGCGGGTCGGGTTACCAGTGGAACCACACCGTCAGCGCGTGCAGGATCACGCCGATCAGCCCCCCCACCAGGGTGCCGTTGAAGCGGATGAACTGCAGGTCGCGGCCCACGCTCAGTTCCAGCTGCTCGACCAGATGGCGTTCGTCCCAGCTTTTGACGGTCTGTGCGATGTGCTCGGTCACGCCGCTGCGCAGCCGCGTGGTCAGGCGCTCGGCACCGTCCATCAGGTGCTGGTTCAACGCTTCGCGCAGTGACGGGTCGGCCTGCAGCGCCTCGCCTACGGAGGCCAGGCTGCGGCGCAGATGGCCGGCCAGTGCGGAATCCTCGCTGGCCAGGTCGGCGCGCAGGCTGGCATGGATGCGCGCCCACAGGCCCTGCACGTACTCCTGCACGGCCGGGTGGTCGATCACCTGCTGCTTGAGCTGTTCCACCTTCTCGGCCAGGGCCGGGTCTTCGCGCAGCCGCTGGATGTAGTCGCTCAGCCAGGTCTCGTAATCGCGACGCAGCGGATGCTCGGGCTGGGCCAGGATCTGCTGCAGTTCCTCCAGCACCGCATGCGCCAGGCGCTCGGCGAGGGTGTCACCGATCTCGTCGATCGGCTTGACCCAGTTGACGGTGCTGGCCAGCTTGGGCCACTCGCGCTGGATGTAGCCCACGATCAATGTGGACGCGCGGTCTTTGACCTTCTCGTTGCCCAGCCATTCGCTGATCCGGGTCAGGCCTTCGTCCAGCACGCGCTGGTGGCGGTTGTCGGCGGTGAGCAGGCCGAGCAGTTCTCCCGCGGTGGCGGCCGCGTTCCATTGCCGCAGCTGCTGGATCACAAAGCCCTGGATGCTCCGCCGCACGGCGGTCTCATCAAGGAAGTCCAGCGCCTGCAGCGCCCAGCCGCGCGCCATGTCGGCCAGCATGCGGGCCCGCGCCGGCTCGGCCAGCCAGCTGCCCAGGCGGCTGGCCGGATCGAACACCTGCAGCCGGGCCAGCAGGGCCTGCGGTTCCAGGAACTGGTCGCGCACGAACAGCGCCAGGCTGTCGGCGATCCGGTCCTTGCTGCGCGGGATGATGGCGGTATGCGGGATGGGCAGGCCGAGCGGGCGCCGGAACAGTGCCACCACCGCGAACCAGTCGGCCAGCGCGCCGACCGCGGCAGCCTCGCAGAACGCCGAGACCCAGGCCCAGATGCCGCGTTCGCCGTGCCAGTGGCTGACCGCGAAGCCGGCCAGCATCGCCACCAGCATGGCCAGGGCGATCAGTTTGAGCCGACGCAGCTGGGCGCGGCGCGGGTCGGGAGGGGAGGTGGGCGTCATGGCGGCAGTTTAACGACCCCGGCATGAGCAACAGGTAGTGCCGGCCGCTGGCCGGCAACCAGAAACCCCGCGCAGAAGCCACGGTAGTGGGGGGGGGGGGGGGGGCCCCCCCCCCCCCCCCCCCCCCGGGGGGGGGGTGGGGGGGGGCCGGGGGCGCCCGCCCCCCGGGTGGGGCGCCCGCC
>NZ_JBDJNT010000024.1:0-44441 GCF_039674525.1 Stenotrophomonas sp. TWI377 | reverse complement strand
GCTCTGCACGTTGCTGGCGGTGCGCATCGCCGGCCAGCGGCCGGCACTCATGGGCGTTGCAGGATTGCCTGGAGCCGGCCAGCGGCCGGCACTACTACCCGGGCCGCTCGTGCTGAACGGATGCCGGATGCGCGCGATGCGCATCATCCGCGCCACACGCGCGCGCTGCTAGATTCGGCTTGTTACCCCTTCAGTACGAGCGGACCCGCATGAAGAAGTTCTCCCTGGCATTGATCGCACTGGCCGGCATCTCGGCCGTCCCGGCCGCGCAGGCCGCCGGCAACATTGACTGCGAGCTGCACTACAACCTGGCCGGCTGGTCGGTGCTGTACAAGACCGCCTCGGGTACCGGCACCATCCAGTGCGACAACGGCACCCGCATCCCGGTCAAGATCACCGCCAAGGGCGGCGGGCTCACCGTGGGCAAGTCGAAGATCGTCGACGGCAAGGGCAAGTTCTCCGGCGCCTACTCGGTCAACGACCTGATCGGTTCCTACGCGGCTGTTGAAGCGCACGCCGGCGCCGACAAATCCAGCAATGCGCAGGTGATGACCAAGGGCGATGTATCGCTGGCCCTGGCCGGAACCGGCAAGGGCTGGGATCTGGGCGTGGGCGTGGGGCGGTTCACCATCGAACGCCGTTGAGGGGGTAGGGCCACGCCTTGCGTGGCTGCACCGCTCAGCCCCAACAAAAAACCCCGGCCGAAGCCGGGGTTTTTTTATCTCACTGATCAGCCGCCGCGCGGGCCGCCACCACGGTGACCGCCGCCACCCGGGCCGCGGTTGCCACCCGGGCGACCGCCCGGACCGCCGGGACCACGACCGCCGGGGCCACCCGGGCCACGGTTGCCGCCCGGGCCACCGGGACCGCGGTTGCCACCGGGGCCGCCGGGGCCGCGCGCATTGGCGCCCGGGCCACGCGCACCGGGACCACCCGGACCACGATTGCCACCCGGACCACCCGGACCACCCGGACCGCGGTTACCCGCCGGACGCGCGCTGCCGTACGGGCTGCTGCCCGGATTGGCGTGGTCGGACGGGAAGCTCGGGGCATTGCCCGGATGGCCGTACGGATGACGCGACGGACCCTGGCCGCTCTGGCCACCGCGGTTGCCACCGGCACCGGCGCCGGCCGGACGGCCCTGGCCGCCGTAGCCGCCACGGCTTTCGCCACCGCGGTTCTCGCCGCCGTAACCACCGCCACCGCCGGCGTAACCGCCACGCCCTTCAGCACCGCCGCCGTAGCTGCCGCGCCCCGGGCCGCCTGCGCCACCCGGACCCTTCGGCTTGCCGTACGGACGGCCCTGGCCACCGGCGCCTGCGCCAGCGCCCGGACCACGCGCGCCCGGGCCGCGGGCTGCGCCCGGGCCGGCATTGCGGTGGCCGCTCGGGCCGGTGCTGACACCGTCCGGCACGTACCAGCTGCGGAACGCGGCCGGGTTGCCTTCCGGAAGCGCGCGGTTGCCCTTGTCCGGGCGCGCCTTGAACGGGCGCTGCGACTGCTTGGCCGCCGCTTCACCGCTGACCGTCAGGCCACCCTTGAAGCCGCCGCCCTTGCCACCGCGGCCACGGCCACGCTCTTCGCGCACATTGTCGAAACGACGCAGTTCGCGGCCTTCATCGGCCGAGTTGTGGCCGTTGACGTAGGCGTTGCCACGGCCGCCGTCGCGCGACACGCGCACGGTGGTCTTGGCGGCACGACGCTGGCCGATCACCGGCTGCAGGGTCAGTGCCGACGGGGCACCTTCTTCCAGCTTCAGTTCGGCGCGCAGCGCTTCAACCTGCTTGGCCGGCAGTTCGACCGACTGGCCACGCAGCAGTTCGCGCGGCAGGCTGACCTTGCCGTAGCGGGTGCGCTTCAGTCGGCTGACCTGGCAGCCCTGGGATTCCCACAGGCGGCGCACTTCGCGGTTGCGGCCTTCCTTGACCACCACGCGGAACCAGTCGTGCGAATCGGTGCCGCCGATGCGTTCGATCTCGTCGAACTTGGCCGGGCCGTCTTCCAGCGCCACGCCACGGGCGAGGCGGTCAACGATGTTGTCGGGCACCTTCTCTTCGCCTTCCGGGGCGCGCACGCGCACCACGTACTCGCGCTCGACCTCGTAGGAGGGGTGCATCATCGCGTTGGCCAGCTCACCATCGGTGGTCGCCAGCAGCAGGCCGGTGGTGTTGATGTCCAGGCGGCCGATCGCGATCCAGCGCGCGCCCTTGAGGGCAGGCAGCGCTTCGAACACGGTCGGGCGACCTTCGGGATCTTCGCGCGTGGTCACTTCGCCTTCCGGCTTGTTGTAGGCCAGCACGCGGGAGGTTTCGGTCAGCGCGGTGGCGACGAAGCCACGGCCGTCCAGTTCGACTTTGTCGCCGCTCTTGATCGACTGGCCGGTCTGCGCGACTTCACCGTTGACCTTGACCAGGCCATCGGCGATGCGCTGTTCCAGCGCGCGGCGCGAACCCAGGCCGGCCTGCGCCAGCACTTTGTGCAGGCGCTCTTCGAGCTTGGGCTGTTCGGAGGCGGTTTCGCGCTTGAGCGAAAGCTTGTTCAACGATGGCTTGCGGGGGGTGTCACTCATTTACTTGGCTCCGGCCGGCAACGGATGCGTCGGCCTCTGGTTCGGGATCGGCTTCGTCAACAGCCACGGTCGTCTTCGCGACGGCGTTGTTTTCGGTTTCGTTCTGGGGCGCCGCGCGCTCTCCCGGCGCGGTATCGGGTTCGCCATCGCTGGCGGTCGTATCCGCGTCGTCGTCGGCAAGCGGCAACGGCGCATGGGATGGGGTGTCGGAGGCGTCCGAAGCATCGGCCGCCTCGCTATTGTCCGGTTCTGCCGGTTGCTCCGCCAGTCTCGCCGAGGCCAGCGCCACGCGGGCGGCCAGCCGGGCGGCAACAGGGTCCATCGGGCCTGGCGGGTCTGCCGGGTCTGACGGACCTGACGGCGCCGGAGTGGCGTCGTCATTGGCCGCGTCCGTATCCCGCTCGGCCTCCGGGGTCGCCGCGCCGGCGGGCAGGCGACCAGCCGGCTGGCCTTCGCTGTCCAGCGGCAGCTGCGGTTCCAGCTCACCCAGGTCGCGCAGCTCGGACAGCGGCGGCAGTTCGTCCAGGCGCTTGAGACCGAAATAATCCAGGAAGCCCTTGGTGGTCCCGAACAGCGCCGGCTTGCCGGGCACGTCGCGGTGGCCGATCACGCGGATCCATTCGCGCTCTTCCAGGGCCTGGATGATGTTGCTGCTGACCGCCACGCCGCGGACCTGTTCGATCTCGCCGCGGGTGATCGGCTGGCGGTAGGCGATCAATGCCAGCGTTTCCAGCGTGGCACGGGTGTAGCGGGTCTTGCGCTCCGTCCACAGCCGGGTGATGTAACCATGCACTTCGCTGGTGACCTGGAAGCGGAAGCCGGAGGCCACCTCGACCAGTTCCACGCCACGGTCCTGACAGCCCTCGCGCAGCAGTTCCAGCGCGCGTTCGATGCTGCCCGGCGGTGCCGGCTCCTCTTCCGGGAACAGGCCCTGCAGCTGCGCCAGCGTCAACGGCTCACTGGCCGCCAGCAGGGCGCCTTCGACAATACGGTTGATCAGCGGTTGATCCATACGTGGGTCGGGTGCTCAGTCGGATGCGTTGGCGGCGTCGTTGTCGTCGAACTCGCTGTTGAACTGCAGCGGTTCGTTGGTGTTGCCGGCGGCCAGGGACTTGACATAGATCGGCGCCAGCGGAGCTTCCTGGACGATGTCCAGCAGCTGTTCCTTGGCCAGTTCCAGCAGGGCGAGGAAGGTGACCAGCACCCCCAGCTTGCCTTCTTCGGCGGTGAACAGCGTTTCAAACCGGTAGAACCTGCCGTCTTCCAGACGACCCAGCACGTCGCCCATCCGCTGGCGCACGCTCAGTGCCTCGCGTTTGATCGCGTGGCCGGTGAACAGCTCGGCGCGCTTGAGCACGTCGTGCAGCGCCATCAGCATTTCCTTCAGATCCACCGGCGGCGGCAGCTTGACGGCCGCGCGGTCGGGGACGAAGGCGTGGACCACGGTGGTGTCGCGGTCCTGGCGGGGCAGGCTGTCGATGTCCTCGGCGGCCTGCTTGAAACGTTCGTACTCCTGCAGCCGGCGCACCAGCTCGGCGCGCGGATCGGCTTCCTCGCCCTCGATGCTGGGCGGTCGCGGCAACAGCATCCGCGACTTCACTTCGGCCAGGATCGCCGCCATCACCAGGTACTCGGCCGCCAGTTCGAAGCGCAGCTCCTGCATGACGTTGATGTATTCGACGTACTGGCGGGTGATCTCGGCGACCGGGATATCCAGGATGTCCAGGTTCTGCCGGCGGATCAGGTACAGCAGCAGGTCCAGCGGACCCTCGAACGCATCCAGGATGACTTCCAGCGCGTCCGGCGGGATGTACAGGTCCTGCGGAATCTGCAGGACCGGCTGTCCATGCACCACGGCCAGCGGCATTTCCTGCTGCTGTGGGGCGGGCACTCGGATTGGCGGGTTCGCGTCGGGCGCGAGTTCGGCAGTCATCAAATAGACGTCAGTATTGCAACGGACCGGTCGCCGCACCATGCCAGCGTCCGGAACGGTCCCGGGCGGCAGGATGGCAAGCCATGACACGCCTGGGTCGGCGCGATTCCACACTTCAAACAGCAAGGCGCGCCGCGATGGGCAGCGACAGAACTACGGGGAGGTCGTCTACGTGTGCTGGTGTGGGGCAGTGGATCGGTCGTCGGCTGGCGGTGGAGCCGGTTGCCGACGGGGCGCTGCATCCAGCCACGTGCAATGGACATAAGACTACGGGGTTGCCGCGCCAGTGTCCAGCCAGCCCGCTAGAATGCCCGGGATTGATTCAACAAGACCTCGGAGTTGCCCGTGTGGTATGTGATTGAAGGCTATGACGGCACGGATGTGCTGGCGGCCCGTCTGGCGTCGCGCCCGGCTCACCTGGCCCGGCTGCAGGCCCTGCAGGACGAGGGGCGGCTGCTGCTGGCCGGCCCGTGCCCGGCCATCGACAGCGAAGATCCCGGCCCGGCCGGCTTCAGTGGCAGCGTGGTGATCGCCGCGTTCGATTCGCTGACCCACGCCCAGGACTGGGCCGCCGCCGATCCTTATGTAGAGGTGGGCGTCTATGTTCGCGTCCAGGTGCGTCCGTTCCGCAAGGTCCTGCCGTGAACCGGGTCGAGCGCATCCGCGAGGCGCTGCAGCAGGCACTGGATCCGGAGCTGCTGGAGGTCAAGGACGACAGCCACCGCCACGCCGGCCATGAGGGCGCGCGTGACGGCCGGGGGCACTTCAAGGTGCACGTGGTCAGCGCCGCCTTCGAAGGAAAGCTCCCGCTGGCGCGCCACCGGGCCGTCTATGCGGCCCTGGGGACGATGATGGAGACCGATATCCATGCGTTGTCCATCCGAGCCGAGACACCGGTCAAAAACCGCTGAAACCCTTGTCCCGCCTTGTCCTGGTCAGTCCCGAAAGGGGCCGCCATGGACAGCTTTTGGTTACCGCCGTACGACATGAGGCTAACGTAGTGTTTACATCCGGGTTTGAAAACGCTTACATTCCGCGCCAAGCCCAGATCTCTAAGCCGTGGAGGGCGGCGAAGTGAACAAGGCAGCGATCACTATCAAAGATGTCGCCCGTGAGGCCCGTGTCTCTGTTGCCACGGTCTCGCGCGCACTCAATGGCCATGAAAATGTTGCCGAGCCCGTGCGCAAGCTGGTGCTGGAGGTGGCAGCGCGACTGCGCTACACCCCGCATGCAGCGGCCCGGAGCCTGAGCAGCCGGCGGACCAACACCATTGGCGTGGTGTTGCCCGATCTCTATGGCGAATTCTTTTCCGAACTGATGCGTGGCATCGACGGGGTGGCCCGCGAGCGTCGCCAGCATCTGCTCGTGTCCAGTTACCACGGTGACCAGGAGCAGCAGGGCGCGGCCCTGCGGGCCATGCGCGGCCGTGTCGATGGGTTGCTGGTGCTTTCGCCGTATGCCGAGAGCCCGGGCTTCCTGACCGACAACCTGCCGCAGTCGTTGCCCACGGTGCTGATCAACACGTACCTGCCCGAGCAGGATCATCCGGTGCTGAGCATCGATGACCATGCCGGCGCGATGGCCATGACCCGTCACCTGCTGGACGTCGGGCATCGGCGCATCGCCTTCATTTCCGGTCCGGATCTCAACTACGACGCCCGTGAGCGCCTGCGCGGTTTCCGCGATGCGCTGGCGGCCTTCGGCGATGCTGCCGAAGGGATCGAGTTGCCCGGTGACTTTGACGAAGCTTCCGGCCATCGCGCCGGACAGGAGTTGCTGGCAGCCGGCACGCTGCCCGATGCGGTGTTCGCCGCCAACGACATGATGGCGCTGGGGTGTCTGTATGCGTTCGCGCAGGCAGGTGTCCGTGTGCCGACCGATGTCGCCTTGGCGGGTTTCGATGACATTCCGCTGGCACGTTTCGTTCACCCATCGTTGACAACGATGCAGGTGAGTATCGCCGACCTCGGCGATAAGGCCGCGACGCGCCTGTTGCAGTTGATGGATGGCAACAACACAGAAGGGGCCGGCGACAAGCAGACGCTCGTGCCGACCCTGATCGTGCGTGATTCGAGCAAAGCCAGAACCTAGCAGTAGGTCACGACCGTTGGTCGTGACGCCCTAAAACAACGCACCACATAAAACGACAGGGGCCGCAAAGACGGCCACCACCACCCGGAGAGTTACATGACGTATTCCAATCACCGCAACCGCGCGCCCGCCCGCAGTCTGTTGTCCAGCGCGCTGGTCACCTGCCTGATGCTGGGCGCCGCCCCGAGCGTGATGGCGCAGTCGGCCACCTCGTCGCTGCGCGGCCAGGTCGCCGAGGCTGCCGCCGGCACCGAAGTCACCGCCACCAACGTGGCCAGCGGCACCGTGCGCCGCGCCACCACCCGTGCCGATGGCAGCTACTCGCTGATGGGCCTGGACCCGGGCACCTACAACGTCGTGGCCAATGGCCAGACGCAGAAGGTGACCGTCACCGTGGCCTCGACCGCGACCCTGAACTTCAGCGGCGCGCCGGCCAACGGCAGCACCGCCAACGCCACCAACCTGGACACGGTCAACGTCATTGCACCGACCCTGCTGCAGGAAGTGCGTACCTCCGAAGTGGGCAAGACCGTCAGCCTGCAGCAGATCCAGACCACCCCGCAGGTGTCGCGCAACTTCCTGGAATTCGCCGATGCGGTGCCGGGCCTGATCTTCACCCGTGATGCCAAGGGCAACACCTCCCTGCGTGGCGGTGCCACCAACTCCGACGGCACCAACGTCTACATCGACGGCGTGGGCCAGAAGAGCTACGTCAAGGGCGGCGGCGTGGCCGGCCAGTCCGGCAGCGCCGGCAACCCGTTCCCGCAGCTGGCGATCGGCGAATACAAGGTCATCAGCGGCAACTACAAGGCCGAATACGGCCAGGTGTCGAGCGCGGCCGTGACCGCGGCCACCAAGTCCGGCACCAACGAGTTCAAGGGTGAAACCTTCTACCGTTACACCAACGAAGACATGCGCGCCAAGACCCCGGCCGAGCGTCAGGCTGGCCAGACGAAGGAGGCATCGGCCGAGAAGGAATACGGGTTTGCATTGGGAGGTCCGATCATCCAGGACAAGGCCCACTTCTTCGTGACCTATGAAGCCAAGCGCTTCGACCTGCCGGTCACCATCGCGCCTGACGGCGCGGTCGGCCGTGCTGCCGCCCTGCTGCCGCCGGAAGGCGCCGCCGGTCTCGGCCCGGCCAGCCAGCCGTTCCAGCAGGATCTGATCTTCGCCAAGGTCGACTTCGAGCCGACCGACAACGATCGCATCGAGCTGACCTTCCAGGATCGCGATGAAACCCAGTCGCAGTTCAGCGGCCAGACCGCGCCGGAAGCCGGCCGTGAAGTGGTCAACACCGACCGTCGTTACGCCCTGCGCTGGAACCACAGCGGCGAGCGTTACTACAACGAACTGATGGTCACCCATGAAGATTCGTTCAACAACCCGACCCCGCTGACCCTGGCCAACGGCATCACCTACACCGCACCGGACGGCACCGAAGACCGCACCGTGGTGAAGATCGGTGGCGCATCGGCGCTGGATTCGCAGGTGAAGGGCCAGAAGGGCTGGTCGATCGAAGACAACCTGACCCTGGATGGCATCCAGTGGGCCGGCGATCACACCATCAAGATGGGCGCCAAGTACAAGCAGATCGACCTGTACGCATCTGACGCGGCGCAGATCAACCCGACCTTCACCTACACCCTGGGCGATCCGGACTTCCCGGATTCCATCCCCTACAAGGCGCAGTTCGTCAAGCCGGTGACCGGCGTGTCGGGCGTGTCGGGCGAAGTGCGTTCGAAGTCCAAGCAGATCGGCTTGTTCATCCAGGACGACTGGCAGGTCAACGATCACCTGCAGCTCAACCTCGGCCTGCGCTGGGACTACGAGAAGACCCCGTCGTACCTGGACTTCGTCACCCCGCAGCAGGTGGTCGACGCGATCTACTCGCAGGATCCGCGTGCGGCCGCTGGCCAGACCTACGCCGATTCGCTGGCGCTGGGTGGCCTGAACATCGGCGATTACATCAGCACCGGCAAGAACCGCAAGGCGTTCAAGGATGCCTGGCAGCCGCGCCTGGGCTTCTCGTATGACCTCAACGCCGACGAGCAGCACGTGTTCCACGGTGGTGCCGGTCGTTCGTACGATCGCGACCTGTTCGACAACCTGCAGCTGGAAACCACCAAGCTGGCCCTGCCGCAGCCGACCATCTACTTCCGCAATCCGTCGACCGGCACCTGCATCAACGGTCAGGCCGCCTGCTACGACTGGAACCCGAACCTGCTCAACGGGATCGGCAACCTGCAGACCCTGGTCGGCTCGACCAGCAATGCCGGTCTGGAAGTCGATCTGCTGAACAACAACCTCAAGGTGCCGTACTCGGATCAGTTCAGCTTCGGCATGAGCAACCAGGTGGGTGAGTGGCTGACCGATGCCACCATCTCCCGCACCCTGAGCTACGACGGCTTCGCCTTCACCCTGGGCAACCGTTACCCGACCGGCCAGTTCTTCGATGACCCGCGCCTGTGCGGCGGCACCGACCCGGGCCTGAGCCAGGCCTGGAGCTGCAACGTGCCGGGCTTCGGCAGCCTGATCATCGGTCAGCAGGGCATCAAGACCCGTGCGACCCAGGTCCTGCTGTCGGCGCAGAAGCCGTTCACCCAGGAAAGCGGCTGGGGTACCTCGGTGGCCTACACCTGGACCACCGCGCGCCACAACCGCGACATCAACGAGAAGTACGCGTTCGACCGCGGCCTGATCGAGGATTACCCGACCATCCGTTCCAACGGCGCGCCGCGCCACCGCCTGGTGGTCACCGGTTCGTACGCGGGCTTCTGGGGCATCACCTTCGGTGGCAAGGTCACCCTGGCCACCCCGACTGCCGTCAATGACTGGTACGGCGTGCCGCAGGCCAGTGGCTACAACCTGCCGACCCCGCAGGCCGCGGTGCCCAACGCCAATGGCAAGTTCCTGCTGGGTGGCAAGATCTTCGGCTACCGTTCGGTCGATCTGCAGGCGACGAAGACGTTCAAGATGCCGGGCGAGACCGAGCTGTACGCGCGCATCGACATCATCAACGTGTTCAACTTCGACAACTTCTCCACCTACAACTACGTCAAGACCAACGGCAAGCTGCAGGCCAGCTACAACGAGACCGGCGACATCATCGGTACGCCGCGTCAGGTGAAGGCAGAAGTCGGCTTCCGCTTCTGATGCAACAACGGCCCCGTCTTCGGACGGGGCCGGTTTCATGGCAATGGCTGGCCTTCGGGCCAGTCCATTGTCCAGGCCGGTGCCACGGAGGGTGGCAGCGGCCTGGGCAATGACCCGCGGCTCTGGACCACGCCTGCGTGGTTTTTTAAGGACGCGTTCTGTAAACGATTTCAGGTCATTGGACGTTATGCTTCCCAGTCACGAACAACGCACAAGGAGTTGGCCCATGCAGGCACGCCACCTGTTGACCGCTGCGACGATCAGTCTCGCCGTCGCTGCCTGCCAGCCGCAGGCCCAGCAGGAGCCGGCCAAGCCCAAGCCGCCCGTGATCCTGGTCGAGGCGGATGTGCCGCCGCGGCCGATGAAGCCGGAGCTGCCGCCGCTGTTCGACGATATCGAGCGCCGCACCTTCCAGTTCTTCTGGGATACCACCAACGAGGTCAACGGGCTCAGCCCGGACCGTTACCCGTCGCGCCCGTTCGCCAGCATCGCCTCGGTGGGCTATGCGCTGACCGCCTATCCGATCGGCATCGAGAACGGCTGGGTCAGCCGCAACCAGGCGATCGACCGCACCCTGCTGACGTTGAAATTCTTCCGCGACCTGCCGATGGGCCCGCAGCGCACCGGCAAGGGCGGCTACAAAGGCTTCTACTACCACTTCCTGGACATGCAGGAAGGCCGCCGCTACGACAGCTGGGTGGAACTGTCCAGCGTGGATACCGCGCTGCTGATGATGGGCGTGCTGTTCGCGCAGTCCTATTACGATGGTGACGACGCACGCGAAAAAGAGATCCGCGAGATCGCCGATACGCTGTACAAGCGCGTGGACTGGCCGTGGCTGCAGCAGCGCGCGCCGCTGATCTCGATGGGCTGGTTCCCGGAGAGCGGCTTCATCGACCACGACTGGATGGGCTACAACGAGGCGATGATGGTCTACATCCTCGCGCTCGGCTCGCCGACCCACCCGGTCAGCCCGGACGCCTGGACGGTCTGGACGCGTACCTACGACAACGACTGGGGCGTCTACCAGGGCCAGGAATACCTGTCCTTCGGCCCGCTGTTCGGGCACCAGTACACGCATGTTTGGGTGGACTTCCGCGACATCCAGGATGCCTACATGCGCGAGCGGGGCAGCACCTACTTCCTCAACAGCCGTTCGGCTGCCCTGGCGCAGCGCGAGTACGCGATCGCCAACCCGATGAACTGGAAGGATTACGGCCAGAACGTGTGGGGCCTGACCGCCAGCGATGGCCCGCAGAACACCACCCAGGAATACCGCGGCGAGCAGCGCCAGTTCCGCCATTACTCCTCGCGCGGCGCGGGCCTGCGCGAGAACTTCGATGACGGCACCATCGCGCCGACCGCGGCGATCGCCTCGATCGTGTTCGCGCCGGAAGAAGTCATCCCGGCCGCGGTGGAGATGCACAAGCGCTATGGCGATTACATCTATTCCAGCTACGGCTTCCTGGATTCGTTCAACCCGAGTTTCAACTACGACATTCCGATCAAGACCGGTCGCCTGGTGCCGGATCGCGGCTGGGTGGCCAGCGATTACATCGGTATCGACCAGGGCCCGATCCTGACCATGATCGCCAACTACCGGAACGATTTCGTCTGGGATGTGATGAAGAAGAACGCCCATATCCGCAAGGGTCTGGAGCGTGCCGGCTTCAGCGGTGGCTGGTTGACCCCGGAAGGCGAGGATCAGCCGATGGAACTGCAGAAAGATGAAAAGGCGGCCTCGGCCCGCTCGGTCGGCATCGCCGAATCGCGCGCGGCGGCCGCCCAGGAACAGAAAAACAATTCCAATTCGAACCGCAACCAGCAGCAGGGGAAGTAAGCAGTGCCATTGTCGTCGCGCCCGAAGCTGGGGTTGAGTCTGTTGCTGCTGATTGCCGGCAGTCTGTTGTTGAGTGCCTGCCGGAAAGAACCGGAAGGGGTCACCGTGCGTTTCTGGGCGATGGGCCGCGAGGCCGAAGTCGTCACCGGCCTGGTCCGTGAGTTCGAAGCGGAAAATCCCGGCATCCATGTCGATGTGCAGAACATCCCGTGGACGGCCGCGCATGAAAAGCTGCTGACCGCGTTCGCCGCCGAAGGGCTGCCGGACGTGTGCCAGCTGGGCAATACCTGGATCCCCGAGTTCGCCGAACTCAATACCCTGACCCCGCTGCAGCCCTACGTGGCGCAGTCCAAGGTGGTGGACCCGGCCGACTACTTCCAGGGCATCTGGGATACCAATGTCATCCACGACGAACTGGTCGGGGTGCCGTGGTACGTGGATACGCGCCTGCTGTATTACCGCAAGGACATGCTCGCCAAGGCCGGCTACGACCACCCGCCGCGCAGCTGGGCCGAGTGGAACGAGATGATGGCGGCGATCAAGGCCATGCAGGGCCCGAACCGCTACGCGGTACTGATGCCGATCAACGAGTTCGAGCAGCAGCTCTCCTTCGCGCTGCAGCAGCCCGATCCGTTGCTGCGCGATGAAGACACCCGTGGCAATTTCAGCAGCCCGGGCTTCCGCAGGACGCTGGGCTTCTACGAGAACATGTTCGCGCAGGGCTGGGCCCCGCGCATGTCCGAGACGCAGATCTCCAACGTCTGGGACGAGTTCTTCCGCGGCTTCAATGTGTTCTACGTGTCCGGCCCCTGGAACATCCGCGAGTTCAAGAAGCTGCAGCCCAAGGAACTGGAAGGGCAGTGGGGCACCGCCGCACTGCCGGGTCCGGATGGCCCGGGCGCGGGCATCGCCGGCGGGACCAGCCTGGTGATCTTCCGCGATTCGAAGCAGAAAGAAGCCTCGTGGAAACTGATCGAGTTCCTGTCGCGCCCGGCGATCCAGGAGCGCTTCCATTCGATCATCGGCGACCTGCCGCCGCGGCGCAGCACCTGGGAATACCCCTCGCTGGCCAACGACCCATTGGCGCAGCCGTTCCGCGACCAGCTCGAGCGGGTCAAGCCGACCCCGAAGGTGCTGGAGTGGGAGCGGATCGCCCAGGAAATGCGGATCACCACCGAACAGGTGGTGCGTGGTGGCCTAGACCAGGATCAAGCAGTGAAAGAGCTGGACGAACGCGTGGACAAGGTCCTCGCCAAACGCCGCTGGATGCATGAGCAGCACCGGCAGGAATCCTCCGGGGCGAGCGACACGGCGCACTCCAGTGCGGTGGCCACGGAGGCGGCACCATGAAGCAGCGTTCGCTTGCCGGCTGGATGTTCGCCGGTCCGGCCATTCTGGTCATCGCGGTGTTCTTCGGCCTGCCGGTGTTCTCGGCGCTGGCGCTGAGCATCACCGATTTCGATCTGTACGCACTGGCCGACGGTGACAACCTGCGCTTCGTCGGCCTGGGCAACTACATCGATCTGCTGCAGACCCCGATGTTCTGGAAGTCGCTGTGGAATACCACGTACTTCGTGATCGTCGGTGTGCCGCTGTCGATCGCGGTGTCGTTGGGTGCGGCGATCCTGCTCAATGCACCGGCCGCCCGTTTCAAAGCGTTGTTCCGTACCGCGCTGTTCGCTCCGGTGGTGACCACCCTGGTCGCGGTGGCGGTGATCTGGCGTTACCTGTTCCATACCAGCTACGGCCTGGTGAACTACGGCCTGGGCCATCTGGGCATCAGCCCGATCGACTGGCTGGGCGACCCGAACTGGGCGATGCCGACCATCATGCTGTTCGCGGTGTGGAAGAACTTCGGCTACAACATGGTGATCTTCCTGGCCGGCCTGCAGGCGATTCCGCATGACCTGTACGAGGCCGCGCGTATCGATGGTGCCTCGCGCTGGAAGCAGTTCCTGCACATCACCCTGCCGATGCTCGGCCCGGTGCTGCTGGTGGTCGGCGTGATCACGGTGTCCGGCTACTTCCAGCTGTTTGCAGAGCCCTACGTGATGACGCGTGGCGACCCACTGCAGAGCACTGTCAGCGTGCTGTATTTCATGTTTGAAGAAGGCTTCAAGTGGTGGAACCTGGGGCGCGCCTCCGCGGTGGCGTTCCTGCTGTTCCTGATCATCCTGGGCGTGACCAGCATCATGCTGCGTTTCGGCCGCAAGAGGCAGTTGGTATGAGTCGTGAAATCGGTCAATCGCGCTGGCATGCCTGGTGGGTCAATGGTGGCCTGGTGGTGCTGGCGGTCCTGAGCCTGGCGCCGCTGTTGTGGATGCTGTCGGTGTCGTTCATGCCGACCGGCGAAGCGGCGCATTTTCCGCCGCCGCTGCTGCCGTCCTCGCTGACCACCGCGAACTACCATGAGTTGTTCGCGCGCACCGGCATGGCCAACAACTTCGTCAACAGCCTGATGGTGTCGCTGGCCATCACCTTCGGCTCGCTGCTGCTCAACACCATGGCCGGCTATGCGTTCGCCAAGCTGCGCTTTGCCGGCCGCGAGCGCATCTTCCAGCTGCTGCTGGCCGCGCTGGTGATCCCGGCGCAGGTGGCGATGCTGCCGCTGTTCCTGCTGATGAAGCAGCTGGGCCTGGTCAACAACTTCGGTGGCGTGATCGTGCCGGCGCTGGCGACGGTGTTCGGCATCTTCCTGGTCCGCCAGTACGCCCGTTCGATCCCGGACGAGCTGCTCGAAGCGGCCCGCATCGACGGGGCAGGGGAGCTGCGGATCTTCTTCCAGATCGTGCTGCCGATGCTCAAGCCGGTTTTGGTGACCCTGTCGATCTTCACCTTCATGGCTGCCTGGAACGATTTCATGTGGCCCTTGATCGTGTTGACCGACCAGGAGCACTACACTCTCCCGGTGGCCCTGGCCACGCTCTCGCGCGAGCACATCATGGACGTTGAAATGATGATGGCCGGCGCGGTGGTCACGGTGGTTCCGGTGCTGCTGCTGTTCCTGGCATTGCAGCGTTATTACATCCAAGGTCTGTTGCTGGGGAGTGTCAAAGGGTGAAGCATGCCGTCGTCGCGGTGGGTCTGGGTCTGGTCTGGTCACTGGCGGCCTCAGCCGCACCGCCGGCGACGCCGGTGTTGCCCGCACCCAAGGTGCTGGACAGCTTCGATGACATGTCGCCGTGGAAGCTGGTCGTCTCCGACCAGGTCAGCGGCTCGCTGCGCAGCGTGGCCGGTAGTGGGGGTGGCCGCGCGCTGTGCGTGGATTACGACTTCCACAACGTGTCCGGCTATGTCGGCATCCGCCGCGAGCTGGGCATCCAGTACCCGGAGAATTACCAGTTCGGCTTCCAGCTGCGCGGCGATTCCCCTGCCAACGATCTGCAGTTCAAGCTGATCGACGCCAGCGGCGACAACGTGTGGTGGGTCAACCGCCCCGGCTATGCGTTCCCCAAAACCTGGACGCCGGTGCAGTACCGCAAGCGCCAGATCGACAAGGCCTGGGGCCCGGAGACCGACAAGACGCTCAAGCGCAGCGCGGCCGTGGAATTCACGATCTACAGCAAGGTCGGCGGCAAGGGCACGGTCTGTTTCGACCGGCTCACGCTGCAGGGACTGCCGCCGGCCGATACGTCTTCACTGAGCCCGTCGGTGATCGCCGATACCGCCACCGCGCTGCAGAACCGCATCGTCGATGGCAAGCCGGACACGGTCTGGATCAGCGGCGGCGTGGCCGAACAGACCATCAGCCTGGACCTGCACAAGGTGCGCGAGTTTGGCGGGGCGGTGATCGAATGGCTGCCCGGACTGGAGGCCACCCGCTACGTGGTGCGTTCCTCGGCCGATGGGCGCAGCTGGAATACGCTGCGTGAGGTGACCGCCGGCGGCGGTGGCCGCGACTGGCTGGCGCTGCCGGATACGGACGCGCGCTATCTGCGCTTCGACCTCAAGGGCGGCCCGAGCTGGCGCTATGGTATCCGCGATATCACGCTCAAGCCGCTCGAGTTCGCCGATACCCCGAATGATTTCGTCCGTTCGGTCGGTGCCGACCTGCCGCGCGGTTCGGTGCCGCGCGGCTTCACCGGCGAGCAGCCGTACTGGACGCTGCTGGGTCTGGATGGCGGCCGCGAGCAGGCCCTGATCGGCGAAGACGGTGCGCTGGAAGTGGCCAAGGCCAGCTTCAGCGTCGAACCGTTCGTGCTGGTGGACAACAAACTGCTGAGCTGGGCCGACGTCAAGACCGACCAGTCGCTGCAGGACGATTACCTGCCGATCGCCAACGTCGGCTGGACCCACGACAAGGCTGGCCTGCAGGTGACCGGCTTCGTGCAGGGCACGCCGGACAACGCGCAGCTGGTCGGTCGTTACACCCTGCGCAACCCCGACAAGGTCGCCCACGAGTACACCCTGGCCCTGGCCGTGCGCCCGTGGCAGGTGAACCCGCCGACCCAGTTCCTCAACACCGTCGGCGGCGTCAGCCCGATCAACAACCTGTCCTTCGACCCGACCCATGTCGACGTCAACGGCACGCCGCGCCTGTACCCGGCACAGGCACCGGACGCGGCCTTCGCCACCGCGTTCGACAGCAAGTTCGACGTGGTCCACCTGGCCAGCGGCAAGCTGCCGGGCACCACCGAAGTGAAGGACAGCACCGGCCTGGCCTCGGGCGCGCTGCTGTACCGCTGGAAGCTGGAGCCTGGCCAGAGCCGCGAGGTCGCCATCGTGCTGCCGCAGACCGGCAACTGGGTGATGCCCAAGGCCTTCGATGCGGCCAAGGCGCAGCAGCAGGTCGCCTCGATGTGGCGGACCAAGCTGGACCAGGTGACGCTGCAGGTCCCGGCGGCCGGCAAGCCGCTGGCCGATACGCTGCGCACCGCGCTGGCGCACATGCTGATCTCGCGCATCGGCCCCAGCCTGCAGCCGGGCACGCGTTCCTATTCGCGCAGCTGGATCCGCGATGGCGCAATGATCTCCGAAGGGCTTCTGCGCATGGGCCGCAGCGATGCGGTGCGGCAGTACGTGAACTGGTATGCGCCGTATCAGTTCGACAATGGCAAGGTGCCGTGCTGCGTCGATTCGCGCGGCAGCGATCCGGTGCCGGAGAACGACAGCCATGGCGAGCTCATTTTCAACATCGCCGAGTACTGGCGCTACACCGGTGACACCACCTTCCTGGAGGTGATGTGGCCGCACGTGCAGGGCGCCTACCAGTACATGGAGCAGTTGCGCCTGAGCGAACGCACCGAAGAAAATCGGGCGCGCAACCCCGCCTTCTACGGGATGATGCCGGTCTCGATCAGCCACGAAGGCTATTCGGCCAAGCCGATGCATTCGTACTGGGACAACTTCTGGGCGCTGCGCGGCTACAAGGACGCGGCGATCATCGCCAGCACGCTCGGCAAGGCCGAAGCGATGCAGATCAGTGAGTCGCGCGATCAGTTCCGTGACGACCTGCAGGCTTCGCTGCTGGCGGCGACCGCGCAGCACAAGATCGACTACCTGCCCGGCTCGGCCGAGCTGGGTGATTTCGATGCCACATCGACCACCATCGCACTGGCGCCGGCCGGTGAGCAGGGGCGCCTGCCGCAGCCCTACCTGAACAACACGTTCGAGCGCTACTGGAGCGAGTTCGAAGCGCGCCGCGATGGCAAGCGCGAGTGGAAGGACTACACCCCGTACGAGTGGCGCAACGTGGCCGCCTTCGTGCGCCTGGGCTGGCGCGACCGCGCCTGGCAGGCGACCGAGTTCTTCTTCAAGGACCGTGCACCGCAGCCGTGGAACCAGTGGGCCGAAGTGGTCTCGCGCACGCCGCGCAAACCGTTCTTCCTGGGGGACCTGCCCCATGCGTGGGTGGCCTCGGACTTCGTGCGTTCGGCATTGGACATGTTCGCCTACAGCCGCGATATCGACGACAGCCTGGTGCTGGCCGCGGGCGTGCCGTCGCGCTGGCTGGAAGGCAAGGGGGTCGGCGTGCAGGGCCTGCGCACCCCGAACGGGCAGCTCAACTACGCGCTGATCCGCAACGACAAGCAGCTCACCCTGACCGTGTCGGCCGGCCTGGTGCCGCCGGTCGGTGGCGTGGTGCTGCCGTGGCCGTACAGCGGCGAGCCGGGCGCCACCACCGTCAATGGTGAGCCGGCGGAATGGGTGGGCGGCGAACTGCGCGTGATGCAGGTGCCGGCCAAGGTCGAGATCGAGATTCCGGCGTCGGTACGCCGGGCGGAACGCAAGGCACCGTAATGAGGAAGATGATGATGCGCGGCCTGCTGGCCGCGGTGCTGGCGTCCGCGCCCCTGGTTGCACTGGCGCAGAGCGCCGTGGCGGCACCCGCGCAGGAGATGACCATGGTCACCTTCAATCTTCACCACGATCGCGAGAACTGGCCGGCCCGCCGCCAGGTGATCCTGCGTGAACTGCAGGCACTGCAGCCCGATGCGATCGCGCTGCAGGAAGTGATCCAGAAACCCCATGTGCGTAACCAGGCCGCATGGTTGGCGCGCAAGCTGGGCTATGAGTATCAGTTCGTCTCGACCGATCCGCCGGGGCGTTTCAAGCGCTACGGCAATGCCCTGCTGACCCGGCGGCCGGTGCTGTCGCGCAACGACCATCTGCTGGCGCCGCTGGGCGATTACCGCACCGTGGCGCATCTGCGCATCGATGTGGAGGGTCGCCCGGTCAACGTCTACGCAACGCACTTGAATGAGCGTTCGGACGAGGTGGGCAGCCGCATCCGTGGAGAGCAGGTGGCGGATCTGCTGGCCTTCATCGCGCAGAGCGCAGGCGACGCGCCGGTGGTCGTGGCGGGGGACTTCAATGCACTGGTGGATGCCGGTGACCTGAGCGAGCTGCGCAACCACTACGGGGACAGCTACGGCAGCGTGCACGTCAACAACGAACTGGCCCAGGTCAGTACGCTCAACCGGCACTACTACGAAGCACCCTCGCGCATCGACCACATTTTCTTCCAGCAGGATCGACTGCTCGCCCGTGAGGCGAAGATCCTGTTCGACCAGCCGTACGCAGACGGCCGCTGGGCGTCGGATCATTACGGCGTGTGGACCCGGCTGCAGTTCGCGCCGGGCACCGGAAACGCCGGCGCGACGACGCCCTGAGGTGCGCGCCGCGTCGTCGGTGACGGCGTAGCACGCAAACGGCCGCATCCACGCATGGCGTGGGTCTACCCTTGTTGCGTCCGATGGCGTGTGTAGATCCACGCCATGCGTGGATTGCTCTCAGTGCCGCCCTCATGACCGCGTGACGCACGCCGCTTGCTGCGCCATCCAACACCCCAAACGCAGACAGCGGCCCGAAGGCCGCTGTCTGTTTGTTGCGTCAGTCACTCAGGATCAGAGCGTGTCTTTCTTTTCCTGGTCGGCCTTGTCGCCTTCCTCGGCCTGCGGGGCATCGGTCGGGATGTCCTCGCGGGCTTCGGCCTGCGCGGCCTGTTCGGCAGCGTTGGTCGCCGCCGGGGTTTCGCTGGCGGCCGAACCGAACAGCTGACCGTTGTGCACGACCGGGCCGGCCGGGACCGATTCGGTGCGGGCCTGCGGGGCCGCCGGCTGTGCCGGGGCCTGGGTCGCATCCACGGCATCCAGCATGCTGGTCTGCACCGGTGCGACGGTCGGCTCTTTCACTTCCTGCGGGGTGGTCTCAACGACCGGGGCCGCCGGAGCAGCAACCGGAGCCTGAGCCGCCGGAGCAGCAACCGGAGCCGGGGCCGCCGGAGCAGCAACCGGGGCCGGCGCCACCGGAGCAGCGACCGGCGCCGGGGCTGCCGGAGCAGCAACCGGAGCCGGAGCCGCCGGAGCAGCAACCGGGGCCGGCGCCGCCGGAGCAGCGACCGGCGCCGGGGCTGCCGGAGCAGCGACCGGTTCAACCGGACGCGCGGCTTCCACCGGCGCAGCCGGCCGGGCAGCGGCGGGGGTCGGCTTCGGGCTTTCCACGAACGGCACCGGGTCGTTGTAGGAGGCCGGGGCCTTCTCGGCGACCGGCTCGACGGCCGGGGAAGCAGCCTTCTCGACGACCGGGGTCGGGGCCTTGTCGGCCACCGGTGCCGGGGTCGGCTCGGCATGACCCGCGGTCACGACCGGGCTGCTGACCACGGCGACCGGAGCGGCGGCAGCCACTGCCGCCACCGGGGCCGGGCGCGGGGCCTGGACCGGCGCAGGCGCGGCGGCCGGCGCGTTGCCGGATTCGTCGTCGAACTCGAACTCCGGCTGCGGCTGACCGTTGTTGGCGACCTGGCGCTCGGCCGGGGCGGCGGTATCGCCGTCCTGATCGCCGTCCTGGTCGTCGCCCTCGTCATCCAGACCGTTGTCGTCACCGTTCAGGCCATCGCTGCCGGCAGCCTGCTCACCATTGCCACGACGACGACGACGGCCACCGCGACGGCCGCGACGACGACGCGAAGCGCCTTCACCGGTACCGTCTTCGGCATTGGCCGGCGCGTCACCCTGTTCGGTGGCGTCGGTGTCGCCCAGCTGTGCGTCCTCGGCCGGAGCGGCCTTGGCCGTTTCCTGGACGTGGGCGGCCGGCGCGGCGGCATCGGTGGCGACCACGGCAGCCGCAGCGATCACGGCGGCGTCGGCAGCGATCGGCGCAGCGGTGGTCGGCTTCGGTGCATCGGCTTGGGGCTGACGCGCGGGCTTCTCGCTCACGGCCGGCTTGTCGCCGTCGTTCTGCTGCGGCTTGGCCTGGCCGTTCTGGCCCTGCTTCTGCTTCAGCTTCGGCTGCTGCTGGTCATTGCGCGCTTCATTGCGCGGCTTGGACGGCTGCTGCTCGTTGCGCGGCTTGCCCTGGGCGGGTGCCTGCACCTGTGCCGCATTGCCGTTGGCCGGTGCGGCGGTGTCCTGGCGGCGCTCGTCGCGACGCTCGCCCTTCGGGCCGCGTTCGCCGCGCTCACCACGGTCCTTGCCACGGCCCTGCGCCTGCGCATTGCCGTTGCCACCACGCTCGCCACGCTCATCGCGGCGACCGTTGCGGTCCTTGCCGTTGCGGTCCTTGTTGCGACCGTTGCGGTTGCCGTCCTGGCCCGGGCGGTTGCCCGGCTGTGGTGCGGCGGCCGGGGCCGGTTCGCCACCGAAGATGCGCTTGAGCCAACCCACCACGCCGGTTGCCGCCGGGGCGGCCACGGGGGCGGCGACCGGGGCCGGTGCGGCTTCCGGTTCCGGCGCTTCACGCACCGGGGCCGGCTGGCTGTGCTTGACCTGGGTCACCACCGGGGCGACCGGGATGTTCAGCTGGGCCTTGGTCAGTGCGTGCACCGGCAGCTTGCGCGGGGTGCCGCGCTGGTAGCTCGGCTTGCCGCTTTCTTCGCCCAGCTCGTTCTCACGCAGGCGGGTCACTTCGTAATGCGGGGTGTGCAGCTGCTCGTCGGCGACGATCACGATCGGCGCGTCATGGCGCTGTTCGATCTCGCGCAGCGCGCTGCGCTTTTCGTTGAGCAGGTAGTTGGCGATCTCGACCGGGGCCTGGACCAGCACCTGCCCGGTGTTCTCCTTCATCGCATGCTCTTCAGCCACGCGGATGATCGACAGCGACAGCGACTCGACGCTGCGCATGCGGCCATGGCCGTCGCAACGCGGGCAGACGATCTGGCTGGATTCGCCCAGGCTCGGACGCAGGCGCTGGCGGCTCATTTCCATCAGGCCGAAGCGCGAGATGCGGCCCAGCTGCACGCGCGCACGGTCGTACTTGAGCGCGTTCTGCAGGCGGTTCTCGACTTCGCGCTGGTGCTTGTTGGAGGCCATGTCGATGAAATCGATGACCACCAGGCCACCCAGATCGCGCAGGCGCAGCTGGCGGGCCACTTCTTCGGCCGCTTCCAGGTTGGTCTGGAAGGCGGTGTCCTCGATGTCGCTGCCCTTGGTGGCGCGCGAGGAGTTGACGTCGATGGCGGTCAGCGCTTCGGTCTGGTCGACCACGATCGAGCCGCCCGACGGCAGGCGGACGTTGCGCTCATACGCGCCTTCGATCTGCGATTCGATCTGGAAGCGGTTGAACAGCGGGATGTCGTCCTTGTAATGCTTGAGCTTGCGCAGGGTCTGCGGCATCACCTGCTGCATGAACTCCTGGGCGGTCTCGTACAGCTCTTCGGTGTCCACCAGGATCTCGCCGACATCGGCGCGCAGGTAGTCACGCAGGGCGCGCACGATCAGGCGCGATTCCTGGTAGATCAGGAAGGAGGCCGGCTTGGTCAGCGCCGCTTCGGCGATCGACTTCCAGACCTGCAGCAGGTAATCCAGATCCCACTGCAGCTCTTCGGCATCGCGGCCGACGCCGGCGGTGCGGATGATCACGCCCATGTCGTCGGGGATGTTCAGCTTGTCCAGCGCTTCCTTCAGCGCGGCGCGGTCCTCGCCCTCGATGCGGCGCGAGACGCCACCGGCGCTCGGCGAGTTCGGCATCAGGACCATGTAACGGCCGGCCAGCGAGATGAACGTGGTCAGGGCAGCGCCCTTGTTGCCGCGCTCTTCCTTGTCCACCTGGACCACGACTTCCTGGCCCTCACGCAGCAGCTCGCGGATGCCGGCCTTGTTGTGGTCGACGCCGGCCTGGAAGTAATCGCGGGAGATTTCCTTCAGCGGCAGGAAGCCATGGCGCTCGCCGCCGTATTCGACGAAAGCGGCCTCCAGCGAAGGCTCAAGGCGCGTGATGCGGCCCTTGTAGATGTTCGACTTCTTCTGTTCCTTGGACGGCTGTTCGATGTCGATGTCGTACAGCGTCTGGCCATCCACGATGGCTACCCGCAGCTCTTCAGCCTGCGTGGCATTGATCAGCATTCGCTTCATTCTTGCGTTCCTCGCGCGCTGCTACCGCGCGGAACGCCATGGGGTTTCGCTTCTGGTCACGCTTCACCGCCCATCGCGCATGCGCGGGGAGGGCGGTTTGGGTTTCCAGCGCTACAACACCACGGCAGGCCGCGGGAGCGCTTCATTTGTTTTGGTTTGGGTGTAACGGGGCCGGAGGCAGCTTTCAGCCAGGCTGGAGCGCCACAGGGACATGTTCAGCGCGAATGCGTGTCAGACATCCGGCGATGGCCGGGACCGCCGGTGAGCCGCTAACATGGCCGCCCCGGGGGCGGTGGCTGCGCACTGTGCCGGAATCGCGGGAAGTCGGGCTTCTGGCCCAGAACAACTTCCAACGAAATCAATCCCTTATCTCGCCCGCCGAGTGTAACAGAATAAAAGGCCAATGACCGTTACCGAGCCCACCCCCAAAGCCGCTGAAGCCATGACCAGCGTACGTATCATCACTGTCCCGGCCGACCGCGCCGGGCAACGCCTGGACAACTTCCTGCTCGGCCAGCTCAAGGGTGCACCGCGCAGCCTGATCTACAAGCTCGTCCGCAGTGGCCAGGTCCGCGTCAATGGCGGCCGCGCCAAGGCCGAGCGCAAGCTCGAGGGCGGCGACGAAGTCCGGGTCCCGCCGGTCCGTCTCAACGAGGAAGGCGACAAGGCCGGTCCGCCCGCGGCGTTCATGAAAAGGCTGGAAGATGCCATCGTGTTCGAAGACGATCGGCTGCTGGCCCTGAACAAACCGTCGGGCGTGGCCAGCCACGGCGGCAGCGGCATCAGCTTCGGCGCCATCGAAACGCTGCGTGCCCTGCGCCCGGGCAAAACCCTGGAGCTGGTGCATCGGCTGGACCGGGATACCTCGGGCCTGCTGATCGTGGCCAAGAAGCGCTCGGCGCTGAGCGAGCTGCAGGCACTGCTGCGCGAAGACCACGGCGCCGGCATCCGCAAGCGCTACCTGACCCTGCTGGCCGGCCGCATGCCCGATGGCACGATGACCGTGGATGCCCCGCTGCACGTGGGTCTGCGCCAGGGCGGCGAGCGCCACGTGCAGGTCAATCCGATCGGCAAGGAATCGATCAGCCACTTCAAGGTGCTGGAGCGCAAGGGTGGGCATTCGTACTGCGAGGTCCGCATCGAAACCGGCCGTACCCACCAGATCCGCGTGCATGCCCAGCATCTGGGTCACCCGGTGGCCGGTGACGACAAGTACGGCGATCCGGACGTCAACAAGCGACTTCGTGAGCAGATCGGCCTGAAACGACTGTTCCTGCACGCCGCCTCGCTGGAGTTCGCGCTGGATGCAGGCAAGACGCCGTATCTGATCAATGCACCGCTGGCCGAGGAGCTGGTCGAGGTGTTGAACCGGTTGAAGTAAGCGCCGGCAGATAAGCCCGCGCCGAACGGAGGGTGGTGCCGGCCGCTGGCCGGCTCTGCCCAGCCTTGATCGACATCGGGAAGAGCCGGCCAGCGGCCGGCACTACCGGGCGGTGGGCCCGGCGCCGACGTTATCCGGGCAACAGCGTCCGGCGTTATCGGGGTAGCGCCCGGGCCTCACCATTTGAACAGCACCAGGCTGATCGCCAGGCTGCCCATGCCGGCCACCAGGCCGTACACGGTCTCGTGGCCCTTGGCGTAGCGCTTGGCCGCCGGCAGCAGTTCGTCCAGGGCCAGGAACACCATCACCCCGGAAATGATCCCGAACACCCAGCCGAACGTGGCGTGGTTGAGCACGCCGGACAGGGCCACATACCCGATCGCCGCGCCGATCGGCTCGGCCAGGCCGGACAGCAGGCTGGCGCCGAACGCGTAGAACTTGTTCTGCGTGGCGAAATACACCGGGACCGCGATCGCGATGCCCTCGGGGATGTTGTGGATGGCGATGGCGAAGGCCAGCGGCATGCCCACCGACGGGCTTTCCAGCGTGGCAAAGAACGTGGCCAGGCCCTCGGGGAAGTTGTGCGCGGTGATCGCCACCGCCGTCAGCAGGCCGACCCGCTTGATGTAGGCCTTGTTGTTGTCGCGGAACAGCGGGTCCTGCTTGTCCAGGCTCTCGTGCGGGTTCGGGATCAGGTGGTCGATCACCACGATCAGCAGCACGCCGACCAGGAAGGCCGCCGTGCCATAGGCGAAGCCCAGCCGGGCGTCGTAGGCCTGGGTGAACGAGTCGATCGCCTTGTTGAGGATCTCGGTCAGCGAGACAAAAACCATCGCGCCACCAGCAAAGGCCAGCCCGAACGCCAGCAGGCGCGGGTTGGGCCGGCGCGAGAACAGCACCATCAGGCTGCCCAGAGCGGTGGCCAGGCCAGCGGCCAGGGTGACCGCCAGGGCGATCCATACGTTTTCACTGGAAATATCAGGCATCCGCCAACGCGTCCTTGTAGAAGTGCAGCGCGCCCCGGGCAACATCACCGGGGCGCGGAGTAGGGAGCACGAGGTTTGCGGCGGCTGACCTCAACACAACGCGGCGATCAACCGCCGCGACGCAGCCGTTCTTCGACCGCGAAGCACTGGTCGGGCTTGGGCTGCGGCGGATTGAAGCTGACCGGCACCTGGATCGTGGTCGGAACCGTCTGCCCGGCGCGCGTGGCCGCCTTGAACTGCCAGGCCTGTACGGCCTTCTGCGCCTGCTCGTCGAGCTGGGCGTTGCCGCTGCCGCTGGCGAGCTGGACCTGGCTGGGCTGGCCGTCGGCGGCGATGGTCACCTTGAAGGTGCTGGTGCCGCCGATCCCCTGGCAGGCCAGTTCGATCGGGTACTCCGGCGGTGGCGTCTTGACCGCGGCGACCTCGGTGGGTGCCGCGACCGGGGCGGCCGGTTCGGCGGGTGTCTTGTTGCAGCCGGCCAGGGCGGCCAGGGCAATGCTGGACAGCAGGAGGTACTGCAGTTTCATGGGCTTACTCCGTCAGGGCCGAGGCTTTCGCCGCGCAGATGAAGTCGTTCTCGCTCAGGCCGCCCACATCGTGGGTGGAGAAGCGCACCACGGCGCGGTCGTAATGCACGCCCAGGTCCGGGTGGTGATCTTCACGATGGGCCACCCAGGCCAGGGCGTTCACGAAGGCCATGGTGCCGTGGTAGTTGTCGAAGCGGAAGGTGCGGGTCAGCGCCTGGCCGGCCTCGGCCAGCTCCCAGCCGGGAATCTGGGCCAGCAGCTCGGCGACCCGGGCGGTGCCGAGCTTGTGGTCGCTGCCTTTGCGCGGCACGCAGTGGGCTTGCGCCAGCGGAATCAGGTCGGCCATGGGTTCCTCCACATCTGTATGACTGAACAATGCGCGGTCCGGTGTATAAACCGAATGAGCGCATAACAAGGGATTGGCTAGAATAGCCCGATGATCCAGATATCCGACACTGCCCAATCCTATTTCCGCAAGCTGATCGAACGTGAGGCCGTGCCCGGCATGGGCGTACGCCTCACGGCCGTCGATGCGGGTACCCCGCGCGCCGATGCCCGCCTGGAGTTCGCCGATCCCGGTGAGCTGCTCGGTGACGAGTGGGCCGTGGACTGCGATGGCTTCACCCTCTACGTGGCCGCTACCAGCGTAGCCTGGCTCGATGGTGCCGAGATCGATTTCGTCACCAATGCCACGGGCAGCCAGCAGCTGACCATCAAGGCCCCCAAGATCAAGGGCGAGGCGCCGACCGAAGGCTCCTCGCTGGTCGAGCGCGTGCGCTGGGTGGTGGAGAACGAAGTCAACCCGCAGCTGGCCTCGCACGGCGGCAAGGTCGCGGTGCAGGAAGTCTCGGCCGATGGCGTGGTGCTGCTGCGCTTCGGCGGCGGTTGCCAGGGCTGCGGCATGGCCGACGTCACGCTCAAGCAGGGCATCGAAAAAACCCTGATGGGGCGTGTGCCCGGCATCACCGCGGTGCGCGATGCGACCGACCACGAGAGTGGCGACGCGCCGTACATTCCCCGCGGCACGGCAGCCTGATCGCGCTGCGTGCCACTGCGCCGGGCTGACGACATCCTCGATTGGCTGCTGGCTCGCCAGCCGGACAAGCGCATTCTCGAAAAAACCACCGGCCTCCCCTATGGGTGGGGCCTGTGGCTGCGCGCGTTGTCGCCATTGCCGCGGCCGTTCCGGGCCAGCGAAGTGCTGGCCGAGCTGGCCCAGCGCGAGCCGCTTCCGCGGGGCGGGCGCCTGCCGGAACTGAGTTTCGTCCAGGCGATGCGTCGCCTGCTCTGGCAGGGCTGGGATCCGGCGCCGCGCGATCAGCGCTGGATGCGCTGGACCTCGGCCGTGATCAGCGCGTTGCTTCATCTGATGTTCGCGTTGTTGCTGCTGTGGGTCGCCTTGATCCGGCCGCCTGCCGAACCGGACCAGGGCGGTGAGAGCGGGCGTGTGCAGGTGGCGTTCGTTGGACGCGGCACGCCGCAGCAGGAGGAAGGCGCGCAACCCGCCGCTGCCGAGCCGGCCACGGCGGAAGCGGCGATCGCTGCGGCGATGGCCAATGCCCAGGCGATGGCGCAGGCCGAGGCCGATGCGCAGACAGCCTCGGCCCCGCAGCCGACCGCAGCGCCGGCGCCGCCGAGCGAGCCGCAACCGGCGCCACCCGCGCCAGCCACGCCCGCGGTGGAACAGCCCGTCCAGGCGACCGAGGTGGCCCAGGCCACGACCGATTTCGTGGTGCCGCCGACCAGCGTCCCGCGCACCGACGTGCGTGTCATGACGCGCGAGCCACAGGACATTGCCGTCCGTGAGCGCACCGTGGTCACGGTGGAGGCGCCGACGCCGCGTGCCACCGTACCGGCGCCGCGCCCGGCCGAACCGCAGGTGCGCACGCCCGAGCTGAGCGTGCAGGAGCGGCAGGTCACCGTGAAAGAAGCGCCGACACCGACCGTGGCCATTCCCGGGCCACGGGTGGAGGCCGCCGTTCCGCAACGTGACGTGCAGGTGCGCGAACGCGAGATCCGGCCGGTGACCGCGCCGGCGGTGAGCGTGGCCACAGTGCCCACGCGCGAGGTGGCGGTGCCCGGTCGATCGGCGGAGGTCGCCGTACGCGAACGCGCGGTGCCCAACGCCGCCCCGCGCCCGGCACCGCCATCACCGGCGGCGGCAAGCAATGCCAGCAGTACGGCGAGTGCATCCACGGCGGCGACTGCAGCGCGCGCCGCGTCGAGCCCCTCCAGGGCGCCCCCGGGCAGTTGGACCACGCCCAACCGGTCCGACGACTGGGGTGCGGCCAATCATCCGCAGGATGCCGACCTCAATGGCCGGGCCGTGAGTGCGACCCAAGGTACGGGCGGTAGCCTGTTCAAGGCCGACGGCAGCGTGCGCGTGCCAGGCCAGGACGGGCACGCTAACAGCGAGCGTGGCGCACCGGGCGGCGATAAGGACGGCTGGAGCAAGGAGCGCATCGCACAGTCCGGCACATGGCTCAAGCGCCCACCGTACGACTACACGCCAACCTCGTTCGACAAGTACTGGGCCCCCAACGAATCGTTGCTGGCCGAGTGGGTGCGCAAGGGCATCAAGGCCGTGGAGATTCCGATCCCGGGCACGAGTTCGTCCATTTCCTGCGTGATTTCCGTGTTGCAGTTCGGTGGCGGGTGCGGCCTGAGCGATCCCAACATGCAGGATCAGCCGGCCATCGCGCGGCCGCCGCCGGACATCCCGTTCAAGAAAGAGCTGCAGGAAGACAACGGCAGCCGATGAGGCTGCGCCTCATCGGCGGTAGAGCCACCCCATGGGTGGCTGCGCTAGGGTCAGGCATCAGGCGCCTCGCAGCCACGCATGGCGTGGCTCTACCGGATGCTGGGCGTTACGGTGCGGGGTCCGCGTCCGGTTCCACGTCCGCATCGCGCAGTGCCACGAACGCCCAGAACGGCACGTTGCCGTCACTCCAGTACCGGCTGGCTTCGTCGAGTACATCCAGCAGCGTGTCGAAATCGGCGCCGGCATCGCTGCGCAGGGCATCAGCGTCGCTGAAGAACAGCGCATAGCCGTTGGCCGGCAGCCAGGCCAGGTCGCGCAGGTTGTCGGTCAGCGCATCCCAGTTGCCGCCAAAGCCGGTTGGAAAATCCAGGCGGGCGGCCAGGCGCATCAGCAGCGTGCGTTTGTCGTGGCAGCCGTCCAGATCGATCTGGATCACGTGCAGGCCGGCATCGCGCATCGCCGCCGACAATGGGGCGACATCATCGTTGCCGATCGCATAGATGCCGGCATTGTTGATGTCGTGCAGGCCCAATTCGAATCCGTCATGCGTCATTGCCAGCTCCCGGCAGGTGGAACGTCGAAACTGCGGAACGTTTCATAGTGATCATCGGTATAGAACCAGCCAGTAGGGGGTGTGCCGCCGGTGACGATGCGCCGCGCGCCGCGATTGCCGGCGCCGGGCGTGTCCACCGTGTATTCGTGGTAGTAGCCGCGCGGCCGCTGCGGCAGGCGCTGTTCGCGGTTGCTGAAAATGCTGCCGTCCTGCCGGTGCGGGTACGGGCCGCCGCGCTGGATCAGCGCGATGGTGTCGCGCGCCTCGGCGGGCAGGAAGGGGGGCAGGGGATCGCGCACTGCCTGGGTCGATGCCGGTGATGACGTCGCGGCGCCGGCGGGCGGCGCGGCATCCGGCTGCGTCAGCGAGGGCGCGAACTGCGGCGCGGGCGGGCGCTGGGCCAGCTTGATGGCGGCCAGGCCGCCCACCAGCAGCGCGATGGCGATCAACAACAGCAGTGGCTTGCGCATGAGGGGCCAGGGGCGATGGGCGAGGCGACTACTCTACTGCGATCATCGCCCCGCACGGTGAGGCCCAGCCGAACAGGCGTGTTGTACGGCGAAGGAGCCCGCGTCCCCCGGCGTGCACCGTCACTGTCGCGTCACGATCCGGACACGCGATCGACCGCGCAGGACGAAGTTTCCTTTACATGGCCCTTGGTAAGCTTATCGGCCATCCCCATCATCGACTCCGCAACGCCCGGTCTTTGCCGGGTGAGTGAGCTACCAGGAGAACCACATGGCCTATACCCTCCCCAAGCTGTCCTACGCCTACGACGCGCTCGAGCCGCATATCGACGCAGCGACGATGGAAATCCACCACACCAAGCATCACCAGACGTACATCAACAACGTCAACGCCGCGCTGGAAGGCACCGAGTTCGCCGACCTGCCGGTGGAAGAACTGGTCAAGAAGACCAAGTCGCTGCCGGAAAATCTGCAGGGCGTCGTGCGCAACAACGGCGGCGGCCATGCCAATCACACCCTGTTCTGGACCGTGATGTCGCCCAACGGCGGCGGCGCGCCGGTCGGTGATGTCGCCAAGGCTATCGATTCGCAGCTGGGCGGCCTGGAAAAGTTCAAGGAAGCCTTCACCAAGGCGGCCCTGACCCGTTTCGGCAGCGGCTGGGCCTGGCTGAGCGTCACCCCGGACAAGAAGGTCGTGGTGGAAAGCAGCGCCAACCAGGACAGCCCGCTGATGGACGGCAACACGCCGATCCTGGCCCTGGACGTGTGGGAACATGCGTACTACCTGAAGTACCAGAACCGTCGCCCGGAATACATCGGCGCGTTCTTCAACGTCGTCGACTGGAATGAAGTCGAGCGTCGTTACCAGGAAGCCATTGCCTGATCGGCACGGTCACCTGAAACGCGAACGGCCAGGCAGCGATGCCTGGCCGTTTTTCGTTGCGCCGCCCGCAGCGCTGCGACGTCAGGGCGCGCTGGTGCTTTCCGGCGTCTGCAGGCGCAGGGTCGCCATGGTTCCCAGGCGCATCGCGGTGGGGTCACTCTCGCTGGCCGGCAGCTTGATGCTGTCCTGGCGGATGCCGCCGAAGTACTTCACCTGGAACAGCACGTCCAGGCCGTGCCCACGCGCTGCGCCGGCCAGTGAGGGCGGGTCCACGCGTTCGCCGGGGTTCTTGCGGGCTGGCTGGAAGCCCGGCGTGCTGCCCACCAGTTCGGTGATCTCCGCGGAGAAATCGCCGGCGATCAGCGAGGGCAGGCCCTCGGCGGTCGCGCCGATCCAGGTCATCAGGTCGCTGGTCTGGTGCCGGCGGATCTGCGCGTCATCCGGCTCCGGCCGTAGCCGGGCCACGTAGATGTTGATCAGCTCTTCGCGCAGCTTGATCCGTACCATGCCGGCCGCGCTGAACTGCCCGGGCGGGTGCAGCAGGGTGACGGCGTCATCGGTGACCGGCAACCGGGTCAGCATCGCGCTGCCATGGCGCAACGGCTGGCTGGGCGGATCGGCGGTGACGAAATCGCAGCTGTAGCGCAGCCGGCTGGCGAGCCAGCAGGCCGGATTGCGCCCCTGGGTCTGCAGCACGCGCTGCACCGCGATCACGTCCGGCTGCATGGATTCGAGCAGCTGCAGCACCTGGTCCCGCCGTTGCTGCCACTGCGCATCGTCCTGGGTCGGCAGTTCCAGCGTGGCGATCTTCAGCGAGGGCAGGGCCTCCTCGGCCTGGCGCGCATGCGCGCCTGCGGCGGGGGCCGCCAGCAACAGCAGGAGGATCCAGCCGGTCCAACGTCGGGTCTGACCCTTGATGTGCGTGCGCATAACGATAAGTTTACGCTTCCCCCGTCGACGATCCGTGACATGGGCGCCATCCCGCGCGGTCGTTTCGGGCCCGCCTGCCATGTCCGGCGCCGCCTGTCATGCAGCTGTGCAGCGTGCGCTGGGGTAGGGGGTTCCGGTAATCTTGGTCCTTTCGTGTTCGCAGGACAGCCCCACAGGATGAGCAATATCGCAGCCGCCAGCGCAGGCAAAGGCAAGATGCCGCGCCAGATTCCCTACATCATCGGCAATGAGGCCTGCGAACGCTTCAGCTTCTATGGGATGCGCAACATCCTGGTGCAGTTCCTGATCACCTCGCTGCTGCTGCAGGAGATCACCGCCGATGGCCGCGCCGGTGAGGCGAAGGACATCATGCACAGCTTCATGATCGGCGTGTATTTCTTCCCGCTGCTCGGTGGCTGGCTGGCCGACAAATTCTTTGGCAAGTACCACACCATCCTGTGGTTCAGCCTGATCTATTGCGCCGGTCACGCCTGTCTGGCCATCTTCGAGGACAGCCGCCAGGGCTTCTTCGTCGGCCTGGGCCTGATCGCGCTGGGCGCGGGCGGCATCAAGCCGCTGGTGGCCTCGTTCATGGGCGACCAGTTCGACCAGAGCAACAAGCATCTGGCCAAGGTCGTGTTCGACGCCTTCTACTGGATCATCAACTTCGGCTCGCTGTTCGCCTCGCTGCTGATCCCGCTGGCGCTGAAGAACCTGGGCCCATCGTGGGCCTTCGGCATCCCGGGCATTCTGATGTTCGTGGCCACCTTCGTGTTCTGGATGGGCCGCAAGCGCTATGTGCTTGTGCCGCTGCCGCCGAAGGACCCGCATTCGTTCGGCAACGTGGTGCGCACCGCGCTGTCGGCACAGGTGCCGGGCAAGGGCCGTCCGGGGCGTACCCTGGCCATTCTCGGCGCGGTGCTGGCGGTGGCCTCGATGGGGCTGGTGGGCAGCCTGGGCATCGTGATCTGCCTGTGCATCGCGCTGGTCCTGCTGCTGGCCGGTATCGGTGGCGGTACCTGGATCCAGCTGGACCGCGCCCGTGCGGTGCATCCGGCCGAAGCGGTCGAGGGCGTGCGCTCGGTGCTGCGCGTGCTGGTGATTTTCGCCCTGACCACGCCGTTCTTCTCGCTGTTTGACCAGAAGGCCTCGACCTGGGTGCTGCAGGGCCAGCAGATGGCCATGCCGAGCTGGTTCACTGCGTCGCAGATGCAGGCGCTGAACCCGCTGCTGGTGATGATCCTGATCCCGTTCAACAACCTGGTGCTGTACCCGATGCTGCGCCGCTTCGGCTTCGAGCCGACCGCGCTGCGCCGGATGACCGCCGGTATCGCCTTCAGCGGCCTGGCCTGGATCGTGGTCGGTGGCATCCAGGTGATGATGGATGGCGGCAACGTGATGTCCATCTTCTGGCAGATGCTGCCCTACGCGCTGCTCACCTTCGGTGAGGTGCTGGTATCGGCCACCGGCCTGGAGTTCGCCTACAGCCAGGCGCCGCAGGCCATGAAGGGCGTGGTGATGAGCTTCTGGAACCTGACCACCACCATCGGCAACCTGTGGGTGCTGCTGTCCAACGCGGCGGTGCGCAACGATACGGTGACCCACCAGATCGCCAGTACCGGCTTGAGCGAGGCGGCGTTCCTGATGTTCTTCTTCGCCGGCTTTGCGTTCCTGGCGGCGTTGGCCTTCGGTTGGTATGCCAAGCGCTATCGTATGGTCGACAACTACCGCACCGCCTGAGCCTGACATGACCCCAGTCAACCTGCTGCTGATCGCCATTACCGTCATCGTGTCGTGGATGGCGTTCAAGAACCGTGCGCTCGCCGACCGCCTGATCCTGTGGCCGCCGGCGGTGGACCGCAACCGTCAGTACGATCGCCTGATCACGTACGGGTTCATCCACGCCGATCTGTCGCACCTGGCGTTCAACATGATCACGCTGTTCTTCTTCGGCGGCTTCATCGAACAGGTGATGCTGCAGCTGAGCGGCAGCTACCTGACGTATCCGGCGTTCTACCTGGGTGCGTTGCTGGTGTCGATCCTGCCGAGCTATCTGAAGAACCAGAAGAACCCCAACTACCTCAGCCTGGGCGCATCGGGCGCGGTATCGGCGGTGCTGTTCGCCTTCATCCTGATCAAGCCGTGGTCGATCATCCTGGTGCTGTTCATTCCGGCGCCGGCGATCATCTATGCCGTGTTCTATGTCGGCTACAGCATCTGGATGGACCGCCGCGGCGGCGATCGCATCAACCACAGCGCGCATCTGGCCGGTGCGGCCTTCGGTGTGCTGTTCATGCTGGCCATGCAGCCGAGCATCTTCAGCCACTTCCTGCGTGAGCTGAGCAACCCGACCTTCCGCCTCGGCGGTTGAGTCGGGGCGTACCGACCAACGGTCGGTACCTACGATGAGGTATCTGGCGCGGGGTGGGGCGTACCGACCAACGGTCGGTACCTACGATGAGGTATCTGGCGCGGGGTGGGGCGTACCGACCAACGGTCGGTACCTACGATGAGGTATCTGGCCGGGGTGGGGCGTACCGACCAACGGTCGGTACCTACGATGAGGTATCTGGCCGGGGTAGCTCACGACCGTTGGTCGTGAGCCCGGCAACCGTCAGGCGGCCTTCTTGCCGTCTACGCCATACGTGCTGAGCAGGCGGGCATAGACCTCGTTGTCGATCTGGGCGAATTCCCAGCCTTGGGTCTGGCCATTCACGGCCAACTGGAACAAGCCCTCCAGCAGGGATGTGTCGGCGTCGCCGTGGGGGGCGGGGGCAGGTGCAGTGTTGTCCATGCGGACCTCCGGAAAGCGGGTGCGTACAGGCAGGTCTTCGCAAAAGCCATGCCAGCTTTCACGCCCTGTCCGACTCCGGTATCGGCCTGCAGGCGCCGGGCTTTAGGGCGGGATGTGACGCAGCACGTCGCTGCTTGCCCCTGTTCAGGCTTCACGCGATCATGGCGGCCGGCTGCGCACTATCGCTGCAGTCGCCGCAGGAGACACCGCTCATGGCTTCGGTCACGCCGCCCGGACTGGCTTACGAGGTGGAGCACGATCTGGCCAATCACCGCTTCCAGGCCCGGGTCAAAGGGCATCTGGCGCTGCTGGATTACCAGATCAAGCGCAAGCGGATGATCATCACCCATACCGAGGTGCCGGAGCCGATCGCCGGCCGTGGCGTGGCGGGTGAGTTGACCAAGGTGGCGCTGCGCTATGCGCGCGAACAGAAATTCAAGGTGGTGCCGGCCTGCGCTTACGCCGAGGCGTTCCTGCAGCGGCACGAGGAGTACGACGACCTGCTGGTCCGATGACGACAGCGGGTCATGCTTCAGGGATGGCCGATCATGATGGTGGGTTACAACAAGGGGATTTCAGGATGAACATCGCAGGAAACCGTCGCGCGCTGCGCGCCAGCGCGTTGGCCATGGCCATGGGCGTGGTGGTGCTGGCAGGCTGCAACAAGCACGACGGCGACACACAAGCACCGGCGGCGCCGGTCGACACGGCCGCCGAAGCCGTCGCGCCCGCGGTGGCTCCCGACGCACCGGTCGAGCTGCGCGATGTGATCGAGACCTCGCCGCAGGCCGTGGTCGGGATCACCTACCCGCCGGACATCGCCCGGTATCCGGGCTTGGCCAAGGCGCTGGGTGGCTATGCCGACAGTGCGCGGGCAGAGCTGCAGCAGGCGCTGGACGGGCTGGGCAACGACAAGCCGAGCATGCCCTACGAGCTTTCGCTGACCTTCGAGAAGGTGCTGGAAACGCCGCAGCTGGTGGTGGTGACCGCCGATGGCAGCCGCTATACCGGCGGCGCCCACGGTGAGCCGCTGGTGGCGCGCTTTGTGTGGCTGCCGGAGCAGCAGCAGATGCTGACCGCCGACAAGCTGGTGGCCGATGCCAAGGGCTGGAAGGCGATCAGCGATTACGTGGCCGACCAGCTGCGCGAGCGCGTGGCGACCCGGTTGAGCGGCGATGAAATGGAACCGGCGCAGATGCAGGAATCGCTGCGCAATGCCAGCCGGATGATCGCCGACGGCACCGGGCCAAGTGCCGACAACTTCAGCCAGTTCCAGCCGCTGACCGGTTCCGACGGGCGCATCTCTGCGATACGCTTCGTGTTCCCGCCCTACCAGGTAGGGCCGTACTCGGACGGCACGCAGACCGTGGACGTCCCGGCCGCCGTGCTGGTGCCGCACGTGGGGCAGGATGTCGCGGGGTTGTTCGCCCGGGGCTGATCGACGGAGGCGACGTGGACGCTGGGCTGCAACGACGGGTCACAGGGTTGCTGCATGAGGCGGGGGTCACCGTTGACGGTGACCAGCCGCAGGACATCACGGTGCACGACCCGCGCTTCTACGCGCGGGTCATGGCCCAGGGCTCGCTCGGCCTGGGCGAGAGTTACATGGACGGCCAGTGGGACGCCGCCTCGCTGGACGGCTTCCTGTATCACCTGATGCAGGCTCATCTGGACGAGCGCGTGCACAGCTGGCGCGAAGTGGCCGATGGACTCAAGGCGCGCCTGTTCAACCTGCAGGCGGGCGGTGGCAGCTTCGAAGTCGGCAAGCGCCACTATGACCTCGGCAACGACCTGTATGAGGCCATGCTCGGCCAGCGCCTGGTCTACAGCTGCGGTTACTGGCGCGACGCGCAGGACCTGGACGGGGCGCAGGAGGCCAAGCTCGACCTGATCTGCCGCAAACTGGAATTGCGCCCCGGCCAGCACGTGCTGGATATCGGCTGTGGCTGGGGCGAAGCGTTGAAGTTCGCCGCCGAACGCTATGGCGTCTCCGGCGTGGGCATCACCATTTCGCAGGAGCAGGCCGAGTACGCGCGCCAGCTGTGTGCCGGTCTGCCGATCGAAATCCGCCTGCAGGACTACCACGACCTCAACGAGACCTTCGACGCGATCTTCTCGGTGGGCATGTTCGAGCACGTGGGCGACAAGAACTATCGCGGGTACTTTGAGGTGGCGCGGCGCTGCCTGCATCCGCACGGGTTGTTCCTGCTGCACAGCATCGGCGGCAACCTGTCGCGCCACCGCACCGATCCCTGGATTGCGCGCTATATCTTCCCCAATTCGATGCTGCCCTCGGCCGCCCAGCTCACCGCCGCGTTTGAAGGGCTGTTCGTGCTGGAGGATTGGCACAACTTCGGCACTGATTACGACCGGACGCTGCAGGCGTGGCGGTTGAACGTGGAAAACGCGTGGCCGCAGCTGGATCCGCAGCGTTACGACGAACGCTTCAAGCGCATGTGGCGTTTCTACCTGGCCGCCTCGATGGCCAGCTTCCGTTGCCGGCATGCGCAGCTGTGGCAGCTGGTGCTGTCGCCGCATGGGGTGCCGGGTGGGTATGTGGCGCCGCGCTGACGGGATCGGCATGGATACCGCGTGTCGCCCCTCGATGCGTTATTACGGGATTGCATTCGTTCAGTTTCGATAGGCTGAAAGAATCACGATGTGTCGCGGTTGGGTCGTTCAATGCCTCGCGGGCACGCTGCGCTGCGGGGCCGGACGATACGTGACTCGGTGCGCAGTTTTTCGCCGCCGCCGCATGCCAATTTGGCGCGGTCGTTGCGCGCCGTGGCCTCTCGGCTGCGGTTCGCGATGGCATCCGTCCCCAACATGAAGTTGATCAACAGATGACGAGCAACAAGAAAACCCATTTCGCCAGCGCCATCGCGGTGCTGTTCGCCTGCACCCTGGCCAGCCAGGCGTCGGCCGCGCGCAAGGCCTACGACGTGGAAGAAGTGGCGTGCACTGATCCGTCCGACATGGTGTGCCTGTCCTGGAACCTGCAGACGGCGCCGGGCGGCTCACGCACGGCGGGCATGACTGTGACGCTGATGGAAGGTGAGACCATTTCCGGTGTAATCAAGCCGAAGGCGAACCGTTACACCACCACCATGCTGCGTACCAACCCGGACCTGGAGATGTACATCGGCATGGGCTTCGAGCCGACCGAGCAGGCGTACACCTGCAAGGTGACCGAGACCGAAAACTGCCGGATGAGCGGCTCCAACTTGCCGGCGTTCCACTTCAAGGTGAAGGCGAAGGTTGACCAGGCAGGATCGCCGCTGGGTTACGCCTATACCACCGCCTCGAACTAAGCGCGGTTGCGGCTGCCGGCACAGCGCTGGCGGCCGCGTTGATCCCGCCCGGCATCGCCGGTCGGGTGTGTTTCCCGTTAGCATTGCGCCGCATGCATGACGCCGTTTCTTCCGCCGTAGTCCACGCGTTGCTGAGCGCCCGCAGCGAGGTGGAGGCCGCGTTCGCCGGTACGCGTGATGCGGACGCTGCACTTGCAACGGCCACGGCCACGCTGGAGGCCGCGTTGTCGGCACACAGCGAAGATCCGCTGCTCCTGACCGGGCTCGGCGCCGTTGCCTGTGACCGCGCGCAGTACGTCCGTGCGCGTGAGGTGTTGCAGCGGGCGTTGGCGCTGGGTAGCGACGATCGGCATGCGGCATTCAACCTTGGCGTGGCGTTGCTCAATACCGGGCGCACGGCGCAGGCGAGGGCGGCGTTCGAACAGGCGCGCACGATGGCTGCCTCACCGTTCACCTGGGAAGCCTGGTTCGACCCGCAGGCGCATTGAGGGTCGCACCAACCAACGGTTGGTACCTACCGTCACGTCCGTATCGCCATGGGTAGAAGAACCAAAAAAAACGCCCGGCAGTGCCGGGCGTTTTTTGTACTGCACGTCGTTGCAGCGGACGCTTACTTCTTGCTGTCACCCGAGGTCAGGCCGCGCTTTTCGAGCAGCGGCTCGATCTGCGGGGCGTGGCCGGCGAAGTTCTGGAACAGCTCCATCGCATCGACGCTGCCGCCCTTGGAGAGCAGGGTCTGGCGGAAGTGGTCACCGTTCTTGCGGCTCAGGCCGCCGTTCTCGCGGAACCACTTCTGGGTGTTGGCATCCAACACTTCGGACCAGATGTAGGCGTAGTAGCCGGCCGAGTAGCCGCCCATGATGTGGCTGAAGTACGGGGTCTTGTAACGCGGCGGGACCGGCGCGTAGAAGATGCCGTCCTTGGCCAGGGCATCGGCTTCGAACTTCATGACGTCCTTGGCAGCCGGCACCTGGTCCGGGCCGATCTGGTGCCAGCGCTGATCGAGCATGGCCGCACCGAGGTACTCGGTGGTGGCGAAGCCCTGGTTGAACTTGGCGGCAGCGACGACCTTGTCGAGCAGGGCCTGCGGCATGGCCGTCCCGTTCTGGTAGTGCTTGGCGTAGTTCTTCAGGATGACCGGATCATCGGCCCACATCTCGTTGACCTGCGAGGGGAACTCGACGAAGTCGCGCGGCACCGAGGTGCCCGAGAAGTAGGGGTACTTCACGTTCGAGAACATGCCGTGCAGGGCATGGCCGAATTCATGGAAGGTGGTGGTCACTTCATCCCAGGTCAGCAGGGTCGGCTTGCCGGCCGGCGGCTTGGGGATGTTGAGGTGGTTGGCGACCACCGGCTTGAAGCCGGTCAGTTCGGACTGCGAGACGTACGAGTTCATCCACGCACCGCCGCGCTTGGAGGCGCGTGCGTACGGGTCGAAGATGAAGATCGCCAGCTGGCTGCCGTCGGCATCGAACACGTCATAGACGGTGACGTCTTCGTGGTAGACCGGCAGGTCGGTGCGCTGCTTGAAGGTCAGGCCGAATTCAAGCTGGGCGGCGTGGAAGACGCCGTTTTCGAGCACGTTCTTCATTTCGAAGTACGGCTTGAGCTGGGATTCGTCGAAGTTGTACTTGGCCTGGCGGACCTTCTCGCTGTAGAACGCCCAGTCCCAGGCTTCCAGCTTGAAGGTGGGCTTGCCGGCGGCCTTCTGCTCCTTGTCGATCATCGCCTGCAGGTCGGCGGCTTCGCGCTTGGCGTTGGCGACGGCGGCCGGGGCGAGCTGGCCGAGCATGGCGTTGACCGCTTCGGGGGTCTTGGCGGTCTGGTTGGTCAGGTTGTAGGCGGCGAAGTTCGCAAAGCCCATCAGCTTGGCCTTGTCGGCACGCAGCTGCATGATGCGCGAGACCAGGGCGGTGTTGTCGTACTCACCGCCGCGGCTGCCGCGGGTGATGGAGGCTTCGTAGATCTTCTGGCGCAGCGCGCGGTTGGCCAGGTTGGTCAGCGGCGGCTGGCCGGTGGTGTTGAGCAGGGTGATGACGTACTTGCCGTCCTGGCCACGGGCCTTGGCGGCTTCGGCAGCGGCGGAGATCTGCTCCTGCGAGAGGCCGGCCAGTTCCTTGACGTCATCGACGGTGATCGCCGAGGCGTTCACTTCGGCCAGCACGTTCTGGCTGAACTTGGTGCCCAGGTTGGCCAGTTCGGCGTTCATTTCCTTGAGCTTGGTCTTGTCGGCTTCGGACAGCTTGGCGCCAGCGCGGACGTAGCTCTCGTAGTACTTCTCGACCAGGCGCACGCCCTCGGCGTCGAGGCCGAGCTGGGCGCGGGTGTCGTACAGGGTCTGGATGCGGGCGAACAGCTTGCCGTTCAGCGCGATCGCGTCGCTGTGCGCGGCGAAGCGGGCGGAGTAATCGGCCTGCAGCTTCTTGCGTGCGTCGTTGGTGTCGGCACCGACCAGGCTGAAGAAGACGGTGGTGGCGCGGTCCAGGGTATCACCGCTCTTTTCCAGGGCGATGAGGGTGTTGTCGAAGGTCGGCTTGGCCTTGTTGTTGGCGATCGCCTCGACTTCCTTCAGCTGCTGGGCCATGCCGGCGTCGAAGGCGGGCGCGAAGTCGCTGTCCTTGATCTTGTCGAACTGCGGGAAGTGCAGCGGCAGCGGGCTGTCGGCGAAGAACGGGTTGGCCTGCTGGGCGCTGGTCGCGGCCGGGGTGGCGGCGGTGGCCGAATAGGCGGGCAGGGCAAGGCCGAGGGTCACGGCGACGGCGAGGGCAAGACGGGTGGTCAAGGGGAATTCTCCGGTCAGACAAGTCTTTGAGGGTAACCCGAGCCGTTGCGGAGGGGCTTGTGTCGAAAGGCATGTTTTGGCCGGACCACGGCCGGGGCATGGCGAAAGCAACTGCGGCGCCGGACAGTTGATTGGCGCCTTAAAAAGCGGCGTGTGGCCAGATTGGGAGCAGTAGTGCCGGCCGCTGGCCGGCTCCCCAGCCGTGCAGGACGAGTCCAGCAGGCAAGCTAAGATGAGGTCTTTCCACCGGAATCCCCTGCCATGACCACTGCCTTCGACTTCCCGTTCGTGGACCTGTCCGGCCAGCCGCAGGCGTTGGCGCAGTACCGGGGCAAGGTGTTGCTGCTGGTCAATGTGGCCAGCAAGTGCGGCTTTACGCCGCAGTACGAGGGGCTGGAGGCGCTGTGGCGGGAGTTCGGGCCACGGGGGCTGGTGGTGGTCGGGTTTCCCTGCGATCAGTTCGGGCACCAGGAGCCGGGCGATGCGGCGCAGATCGGGGAATTCTGCTCGCTGACCTACGGGGTCAGTTTCCCGATGTCGGACAAGGTCGAGGTCAACGGCGCCGGCGCTGATCCGCTGTGGCAGTGGCTCAAGGCCGAGAAGGCCGGGGTATTGGGCACGCGCGGGATCAAGTGGAACTTCAGCAAGTTCCTGGTCGGGCGCGATGGGCAGGTGCTGGCGCGGTATGCGCCGACCGACAAGCCCGAATCGCTGCGCGGCGACATCGAGGCGGCGCTGGCGTAACGCCGGGCTCTGCCCGGCTCCGTGATCCCGGTAGTGCCGGCCGCTGGCCGGCTCCTCGCATCACCGGTTCGCCCAACGTTCCAGCCACGCATGGCGTGGCTCTACCGGCTCGCATCACCGGTTCGCCCAACGTTCCAGCCACGCATGGCGTGGCTCTACCGGCTCGCATCATCGGATCGCCGACGTTCCAGCCACGCATGGCGTGGCTCTACCGGCTCGCATCATCGGATCGCCGACGTTCCAGCCACGCATGGCGTGGCTCTACACCGCAGCGGTGGAATCAGCCGCCTGCTTTCCGGTTGCGCACGTCTTCGGGCAGGAGGGCGAGGATGTCGTCGACGATTTTCGGCAGGCTCTGCTCGGAGTAGCCGCGATGCACCCCGGCGATGCTGCCGTCGTGGCCGATGATGAACATGTGCGGGATGGTCTGGATGCCGTACTGGTCGCTGACCTCGCCCTTGGCGTCGTGGATGTAGTCCAGTGGCGGGGCGTTGCGGCTGCGGGCGATGGCGGCGAAATCGGCGCGCGGTTCCTTCAGGTTCACCGCGTAGACCTGCAGCGCGTCATGCCCGATGACCTTCTGCAGCTGGCCCAGGATCGGCAGTTCCTTGCGGCACGGGCCGCACCACGAGGCCCAGAACGTGACGATGACGACCTTGCCGCGCTGGCTGGCCAGGTCCACCACATTGCCCCGGCGGTCCTTGCCCAGGATCTGCGGCGGGATATCGCCGGCTTTCGGTGAGGGCGTTGCGGGCGCGGCGGCGCTGGCAGCCAGGCTCATGGCGAGCAGCAGGCAGGCGAGGGCGGGGCGGATCTTCCTGATCATCGGTACGGCTCCAGGTCAGACCCGGCCGTTGCCGGGCTGACGCGGAATATAGCCCAACGTGCATGCGATCGTTGCCGCGGGAGCCGACCAACGGTCGGCTCTACCCGGCAGGGCTGCGGTTGGCGTATCAGCCCCGTAGAGCCGGGCGCTGCCCGGCTGGCGCGCAGGTTCGTCGATCAGCCGGGCGGAGCCCGGCGCCGCGATTACTTTTCGACGAACGCGCGCTCGAAGACGTAGTGGCCCGGGGTGCCGATGCGCGGCGAGGTCTGGAAGCCGCGGCTGTCCAGCACGGTGCGCAGGTCGGCCAGCATCTGCGGGCTGCCGCAGATCATGGCGCGGTCGTTTTCCGGATCCAGCGGCGGCAGGCCGAGGGTCTTCTGCATCTCGCCGCTTTCCATCAGCGAGGTCAGGCGGCCCTGGTTGGGGAACGCCTCACGGGTGACGGCCGGGTAGTACAGCAGCTTGTCGCCGATCATCTCGCCGAGGAATTCGTGCTCGCGCAGTTCCTTCTCGAACAGGTCGCGGTAGGCCAAGTCTTTTTCGTAGCGCACGCCGTGGGTGAGGATCACCTTGTCGAAGCGCTCGTAGGTTTCCGGGTCCTTGATCACCGACAGCCACGGCGCCAGGCCGGTGCCGGTGCCGAGCAGGTACAGGTGCTTGCCCGGGTGCAGGTCGCTGATCAGCAGGGTGCCGGTAGGCTTCTTGCCGACCAGCACCTTGTCGCCCGGCCTGATGTGCTGCAGGCGCGAGGTCAGCGGGCCGTCCTGGACCTTGATGCTGAAGAACTCCAGGTTTTCTTCCCAGTTGGCACTGGCGATGGAGTACGCGCGCAGCAGCGGGCGCGCCTCGGTTTCCAGGCCGATCATCACGAACTGGCCGTTCTCGAAGCGGAAGCCGCTGTCGCGGGTCGTGGTGAAGCTGAAGTAGGCGTCGGTCCAGTGACGGACCTCAAGCACCGTTTCGGCGCCAAAAGCGGAAGACATGGGGGTGGGGTTCTGGTCGGTTTCGTCGGGTCTAGTTTATCTCAAATGAGATAAATTCTCATTGACTGGCCGGACAGGCCTGTCGCGTCTGGGTTTCAGCGGTACCCGGCGGCCTGCAGCTCGAACAGTTCGGCATACCGTCCGCCCTGGGTCATCAGTTCGGCATGGGTGCCGCTGGCCTCGATCCGGCCGCCGGCCAGCACCAGGATGCGGTCGGCCATGCGCACCGAGGAGAACCGGTGCGAGATCAGCACCGCGGTGCGGTTGTCGGACAGTTCCTTGAAGCGCTGGAACACCTCGAACTCGCTGCGCGCATCCAGCGCCGCGGTCGGTTCATCCAGGATCATGACCTGTGCATCGCGCATGTAGGCACGCGCGATCGCGATCTTCTGCCACTGACCGCCGGACAGGTCCACGCCCATCTTGAAGCGGCGGCCGATGAGCTGGTCGTAGCCGCCGGGCAGGCCGGCGATCACTTCATCGGCCATGCCGCGGCGCGCGGCATCGCGGATGCGGGCGTCGTCGGTCATCGCCTCGACCAGGCCGACGCCGATGTTCTCGCCGGCGCTGAGGTTGTAGCGCACGAAGTCCTGGAAGATCACGCCCATGTTGGCGCGCAGGTCGTCCAGGTCGTAATCGCGCAGGTCGCGGCCATCAAGCAGGATGCGGCCTTCGTCGGGGTCGTACAGGCGGGCCAGCAGCTTGACCAGGGTGGTCTTGCCGGCACCGTTCTCGCCGACCAGCGCCAGCACTTCGCCGGCACGCAGGTCGAAATCCAGATGGCGTACCGCCCAGCTTTCGGCGTCGGGGTAGCGGAATCCGACATTCTCGAACACGAAGCCCTGGGTGATCGGCTGCGGGATGGCGACCGCGTCCGGGCGCGAATGGATCTCCGGTTCGATCTGGAAGAACGAGAACAGATCGTCCAGGTACAGCGCTTGCCCGGCGACCTGCGAAAAGCCGATCAGCAGCCCTTCGAGCAGCTGGCGCAGGCGCAGGAAACTGCCGGCCAGGAAGGTGAGGTCGCCGATCGAGAAATCGCCGCGTACCGTGCGCCAGGCGATGTAGGCATACGCCGCGTAGTACCCGAGCGTCCCCAGCGCGGCGAGCAGCGTGCCCCAGATCGCGCGCTTGCGCGCGAGGGCGCGGTTGGCCAGGTAGAACTTCTCGGCCAGCCGTTTGTAGCGGTCGATCAGGAAGCGATGGAGGTTGAAGATTTTCACCTCCTTGGCGGTTTCCACGCTGGCCCCGATCTGGCGCAGGTACTCCAGCTGCCGACGCTCGGGCGTCCACTGGAAATTGAGGCTGTAGCCGGCGGCGTTGAAATGCGATTCGCCGATGAACGCCGGGATCAGCGCCACCGCGAGCAGCAGGATCAACCACGGCGCGTACACGATCAGGCCGACCGCAAGGCTGGCCACGGTGATGCTGTCCTGCACCTGGCCGAACAGCTGGCTCATCAGGTTCATCCGGCCCATGGTCTGGCGCCGTGCGCGGTCCAGCTTGTCCTGCAGGTCGGGGTCTTCGAAATCTTCCAGGTCCAGCTCGGCGGCGTGTTCCATCAGGCGCACGCTGGTGACGTTGGTGAACAGCTCTGACAACAACGTATCGGCGTAGCTGACCATGCGGCCGAGCAGGTCCGAGGCCATGGCCAAGCCGAACTCGAGTGCGAGCAACCCGAGCAGCGGGTTCAGCAGCCCGCTGGAGAGCGCCTCGCCGAACGGCGGGAAGCCCGCATCGTGCTGGCTGAGCAGTACCGCCGCATCGATGATCAGCTTGCCGACATACAGCATCGCCACCGGCAGCAACGCACGGATCACACGCAGCCCGAGGCTGGCCAGGGTCAGCCCGGGGCTGGTCTGCCAGACCTGGCGCAGGAACGGGGGCAGGTTGCGCATCGCATTGACGCGCTCGCGCAGGCTGGGATTCTTCTGGCCGGGTGCACCGGCAGCGGGGGAGGCGGGCATGGGCGGTATTGTGCGCGCCGTGACCGTGGTTGATGCATGAATTCAGTGCACGCGGACCGCAGCCCGGTAGTGCCCGCCGGGGGCGGGCGCCCGGGGGCCTCCCGCCACGTGCCGCGCCGGGCCCCCGGCGGGCCGACCCCGGCCGGCCCACGATAGTGCCGAGGCCG
>NZ_JBDJNT010000023.1:0-46459 GCF_039674525.1 Stenotrophomonas sp. TWI377 | reverse complement strand
ATGGCCCGGGCAATCGACGTGGGCGTAATGACGTTCGGTGGATTCGTATTCGACGTGTGCGGTCGAGATCGTGATGCCACGTGCCTTTTCTTCCGGCGCGGCGTCGATCGACGAGTAGTCCTTGAACTCACCGCCAAAGCGCTCGGCACCGATCTTGGTCAGTGCGGCGGTCAGCGTGGTCTTGCCGTGGTCAACGTGACCGATGGTGCCGACATTGACGTGCGGCTTGGTGCGCTCGAACTTACCCTTGGCCATGGCTGCTTATCTCGAAATCGTCTGAATTGGTAGCACTTAGATGGTGCTCACGAAAGGAATCGAACCTTCGACCTCCTCCTTACCAAGGAGGTGCTCTACCGACTGAGCTACGTGAGCGAGTTTTGTATTATGGCACGAATTTGAATATATTCAAACTCATTCAATGGAGCGGGAGACGGGGATCGAACCCGCACCATCAGCTTGGAAGGCTGAGGTTCTACCATTGAACTACTCCCGCATCGGAAGCTCTTGCCACAACATGAAACTGGTGGAGGGAGGTGGATTCGAACCACCGAAGGCGTAAGCCAGCAGATTTACAGTCTGCCCCCGTTGGCCGCTTGGGTATCCCTCCTTACCACCCTGTCCCGTGGCGCCGAAGCGTTTTCGGTGTGGGGTGGAAGAGCCGTGAATTTTGGGGATAAACGGGGGTTCTGTCAACAACCTTTTTGAACTTTTTCACATGAATGTCGAATTGCCTTGCCGGGACGGGCTATTGGCCCGGCAACGGCAGGGTTTCGGTGGCGAAGATCGCCACATGCGGTACGCCATCGGCACCGATCCAGCCGCGATACATGCCCTGGGTGTTGAACGGGGTCGCCGCGCGGCCGTCGGCGGCGAGCACGATCGCGCCGCCATCGCCACCGAGGGCGGGAATGCGCTCGTTGATCACCGCGCGTCCCGCATCCACCGGCCCCTGCTTGAGGTACTGCATGCGGGCACAGATATCGTGCGCGGCCGCCGTGCGGATGTAGTACTCGCCCCAGCCCGTGCCCGATACCGCGCATCCTGCATCGGCATAGGTGCCCGCGCCGATGATCGGTGAGTCGCCCACGCGGCCATAGCGCTTGTTGGTCATCCCTCCGGTGGAGGTGCCGGCGGCAAGCTTGCCGTCCTTGTCCAGCGCGACCGCCCCGACGGTGCCAAAGTGCCGCGCCGTTTCCAGATCCGCATGGGCCTGGCCGCTGGCCTCTTCCTTCAGCGCCTTCTGCAGCTGCTGCCAGCGCTTGTCGGTGCGGAAGTAGGACGGATCCACCAGGGCAATGCCCTGGCTGCTGGCGAACGCCTCGGCGCCCTGCCCGACCATCATCACGTGCGGAGAATGCTGCATCACCGCTTCAGCGAGCAGGATCGGGTTGCGCACGCGCTGCACGCCGGCCACCGCGCCCGCCTTGAGCGTGGCGCCGTCCATCAGCGAGGCATCCAGTTCGTTGCGGCCATCGTGGGTGAACACCGCCCCTTTGCCGGCATTGAAGGTGGGATCGTCCTCGAGCACGGTGATCGCCGCGGTAACGGCTTCCAGTGCCGGCTTGCCCGCCGCCAGCGCGGCATGGCCTTTCAACAGCGCCTGCTGCAGGGCCGCGCGCGCGGCGGTTTCTTCGGCGGGCGAGAGATCCTTGCGCTCCACCCCCGCCCCGCCGTGTATGACCAGTACAGGCTCGGCGGCGGCGGCGGCCAGCGGGAGCGACAGGCACAGCGACAACACCACCACAGCAGAACGCGACATGGACAGGCACTCTCAAGGGACGAGGCCGCATCATGGCACGCGCGACGGGCCACCCACGCGCGTGGCCGCGACCTCACAACGCGCGCGACAGCATCCACGCATGGCGTGGATCTACCGGCGCAGCTGCAGGCGCCCCTCGCGGATATCGGCCGTCATCTCGAACGCCGCGTCGTCCACCTGGAAGCCATCCAGATGCAGGCGACTTCCTTCGCCCACCCCGGTCACCGGAATGGCGAGAAAATCCAGCGGTTTACCGCCGCGCAGGCGATCGGCCGCGCGCTGCGGCATCACCAGCCACGCAAAACCGCCGTCGCGGCTGAACACCTGGCCGGTGCCGTCGGCCTCGACACACAGCGCGGTGTCTTCATCCACGCCGAGGCCGACCATGTTCTGCTGCCCACTGCGCTGGGCGGCACGGGCCACGAAGACGATCAGGCGGCCGAGCCGGTCGCGCTTGCCGAAGTGGGTATCGGTGACCACGTTGGACAGGTACGGCATCGCCAGGAAATCACTGTCCAGGGTCACGGCCCTGCCCATCGGATCGCGCAGCGCGCGGCGGGACGTCACGCTGCCGCCATCCAGGGCGCCGTAGCTGTAGCCCCCCAGGATGGCCAACCCGGCACTGGTGCCGGCGATCGGCCGGCCGGCGCGGACGTGTGCATTGAGCGCCGCGTTCACCGCCGTGCCCTTCCAGAAACGGATATAGCGCGCCTGGTCGCCGCCGGCGATGAAGATCGCATCGGCGGCGGCGATCACCCCCAGCACGGCCGGGTCGTCGGCCGCGCGCCGACTGTTGAACACCAGGGTCTGTACCGATGCCACGCCGCCGATCTCCCGATAGAGCCGGTTCTGCAGCTCATCGGCACCGGACGCGCGCAGGATCACCACCCGGCCATGGCCGGCGCGCGCCACCCACCATTGGAAGGCTGCCGGCACCCACTCGCCGCCGCCCATCAGCATCATCGCCGGCTCGGTGTGGGGCGCCCGCGGGGCCTGCAGGGCGCCGACCTCGTAATAGCGGTAGCCCCGATCCTGCAGACTGCGCGGATTCTGGGCGTGGAGGGGGAGCGAGAGCGCTGCAAGCAGCAACCACAGAAGGGAATGGATCGGCCGGAAACCCTTGTGCACGTTGACCTCCCTGAATAAAACGGGCGTGTAAGCGCTTTCACTCTTTGCCAGAGAAATTGGCAGTGGTCAACCCCGTAAAAAAGGCGTTAAATGCGCGCCGTCCGTTCACGAAATGTGAATGGGGGACAGGCCTCCCTCGAGGCCGACACTTTCTTCTCGAGAATTCTCATGCGTAAACAGGCGATGGCGTGGTCGATCCAGCTGGCGTTGATGGGTGTGGCCGCAACTGCGGGCGCCCAGACGCCCGCCCCCGGGGTGCAGCAACTGGATACGGTGCAGGTCACCGGCTCGCGCATTCCGCGTGCGCAGGTGGAGGGGCCGGCCCCGGTCACCGTCATCACTGCCGAGCAGATCCAGGCCAGCGGCTTCACCAGCGTGCCGGACGTGCTGCGCTCGATGACCCAGAACGGGGGTGAGACCCAGAGCCAACAGTCCTCCAGCGGCGCGGACTTCTCCCCCGGTGCGCAGCAGGTCGACCTGCGCGGCCTTGGCCCCAACCACACCCTGGTGCTGGTCAACGGCCGCCGCATCGCCGATTTCCCGATGCCCTTCCAGGGCCGCAGCAACTTCACCGACGTCTCCAACATCCCGATCGGGATGATCGAGCGCATCGAAGTGCTGACCGGCAGCGCCTCGGCGATCTATGGTTCTGACGCGATCGCCGGCGTGGTCAACTTCATCCTGAAGAAGCAGGTGGATGGCACCACGGTCGACATGCGCATGGGCACCACCAGCGAAGGCGGTGGTGAGTCCTTCGACATGAGCATCGCCAGTGGCTTCGACGCCGGCCGTTTCAGCGCGGTCTACAGCCTGGAACTGCAGTCGCAGACCCCGCTGTGGGCCTATGAGCGTGGGCAGCAGGATTCCACGCTGGACGCGCCGACCGAGAGCGCCCGCGCCCTGCGCCGCGCCTACCTGCGCACCGACTACAACGACGACTACCTGGACCCGGGCCAGGCCACCTGCGATGCGCTGGCCGGCCAGAACAACGGCAGCACCCAGTACGCCGAGCGTGCGCGATATGGCTTCTACTGCGGCAGCGACCGCTCGATCGGCTACGGCACGATCCTGAGCAAACGCCGCGGTGCCAACGGCTATGCCTCGCTGCGCTACGCCTTCGACAACGGTGCGGAATGGTTCGCCGATGTGCAGATGGGTTACCACGACCTGGCGCTGATGCGCGATGTCACACAGTGGGGCCGCATGGCCGCCGACGGCAACGAGGACGGCTACTTCTACAACCAGGCCACCGACCAGGTCGAGTTCTGGCAGCGCCAGTTCTCCCCCGAGGAAATGGGCGGACTCGACAACGGCATGGTGCGCAGCACCCAGAAGACCTTCAGCGTGACCACCGGCTTCAAGGGCGCGCTCGGTGCGGACTGGGAATACGAGGCGTCGCTGAGCCATTCGCAGTACCAGTCCAGCATCCGCTGGCCGCAGATCATCGCCGCCAAGGCCAATGCACTGTTCCTGGGCGAGCAGCTGGGCGAGTACACCGATGACGACGACAACGTGTTCCCGGTGTTCAACGCCGACCCGGCGCGCCTGTACCGGCCGCTGAGCCGCAGCGAGTACGATTCGATCGCCGCACGCACCACCTATACCCCGAAGTCGCGCACCGAGACTGCCGCGCTGACCCTGACCAATGGCGAGCTGTTCGAGCTGCCGGGTGGCAAGGCCGGCTTCGCGGCGACCGCCGAGTTCGGCAATCAGTCCTACGCACTGAACCCGGACCCGCTGGCCACGCAGTACTACTACTACAGCTGGAAGGATTCGGACGGGCACGGCAGCCGCAACCGCTGGGCGACCGCGGCCGAGCTGCGCCTGCCGCTGCATGACACGTTCAACGTCAGCCTGGCCGGCCGCTTCGACCAGTACCGTTACTCCGGCAACACGATCGGCAAGGCGACCTGGAGCGGTGGCCTGGAGTGGCGCCCGATCGACACGCTGCTGGTGCGCGGCTCCTACGGCACCGCGTTCCGCGCGCCCGACCTGCACTACGTGTATGCCGGCCCGGGCAACGATGAAACCAGTGCCAACGACTATTACACCTGCGCGGTGGACGGCGGCGATGACTGTTCGGATTACGAAGAGAACCTGATCCGCACGCGCGAAGGCAACCGCCAGCTGGACCCGGAAACCAGCACGTCGTGGAGTGCTGGTTTTGTGTGGTCGCCGGCAGCGGGCCTGGATCTGTCCGTGGACTGGTTCGATATCGACATGCGCGACCAGGTGCAGGACATGGATGTGAGCACGATTCTGCGCGACGAGGCGGCCTGCCGCCTGGGCGACGCGGACGCGGCGTCGCCGACCTGCGTGGATGCGATCAGCCGGGTTACCCGCACCAGTGATGGCCGCCTGTATGGCGTGCACGTGAGCCCGATCAACATCGCGCGCGAAACGACCCGTGGCATCGATGTGGGCCTGCGCTACCGCCTGAGCACCGGGATCGGCGATTTCATCCTCAGTGGCAACCACACCTGGGTGAAGACGCACGATTTCCAGCAGTTCGAGGGCGATGTGGTCGAGGACCAGTTCGCGATCAACAGCGGTTTCGACATTCCGCGCACCAAGACCAGTGCGAGCGTGACCTGGGAGAACGCGGCGTGGTCGGCCACGCTGTACGGCTCGCGCCTGGGCAAACTGCCAACCTACGACAGCTATGACCAGAGTTTCGATCCGGACAGCGGCGACAGCCCGTGGATCGGGGCGACGTACCGCTACAACGTGTCGTTGCAGTACCGCTTCGATGATCATTCGCGCCTGTCGCTGTCGGTGGTCAACATCGCCAACAAGCTGCCGCCGAAGGATGTGACGTACACGCCGTATCCGTACTACGACGTCTCGTGGTTCGACACCGTGGGCCGGACGATCAACCTGCAGTACACCCACAAGTTTGGCGGTACGGCGTTGTAAGCGCCGTTTCACTGCCGATAGGGGATCAAGGACGGAGGCATTGCCTCCGTCTTTTTTTTGCGCGTAGCCCGCGATGCGGCGCGGCCACCGTGTTTTCCACACGCCACGTGGAAAGCCATGGGGGTTTGGTGTGGACAAGTGCATGCAAGCCATGCGGCACAATGCTTTCAGGGCGCGGCTATTTTTTGTCCAGCCGCGGATCGCGGTTTTCCACACACACCGTGGAAAGCGATGGGGGTTTGCTGTGGACAACCCCGGGTGAGCGATGCACTGCAACGGTTTTCAGTGGTGGTCAGAAATTGTCCACGTCGCTGGCGGGCGGGTCAGATGGGTTGCCGGCCAGCGGCCGGCACTACCGCGCGCGGGTTTTCCACATGGTGCGTGGAGAGGCGTGGGGGTTTGTTGTGGACAAGTGAGGCGGAGGCATACCAGGCAAGGGTTTCGGTGCCTGGTCATTTTTTATCCAGTCCATGTCGGGTGTGGAATGCGCTCCCAAAAACGCAAACGCCCCGCTCAGGGCGGGGCGTTGCGGGCATCAACGTGCGAGGAACTCAGACGTTGAAGCGGAAGTGCAGGATGTCGCCTTCCTGGACGCGGTATTCCTTGCCTTCCAGGCGCAGACGACCCGCTTCCTTGGCACCGGCCTCGCCCTTGTACTTGATGAAGTCGTCATACGCGATGGTTTCGGCGCGGATGAAGCCCTTCTCGAAGTCGGTATGGATCACGGCGGCGGCCTGCGGAGCGGTGGCGCCCTTGCGCACGGTCCATGCGCGGACTTCCTTCACGCCTGCGGTGAAGTAGGTCTGCAGACCCAGCAGCTGGTACGCGGCGTAGATCACGCGGTTCAAGCCCGGCTCGGACAGGCCCAGGTCGGCCAGGAAGGTGTCGCGGTCTTCGTCGTCGAGCTGGGACAGCTCTTCTTCGATCGCGGCCGACACCGGCACCACCTGCGCGCCTTCCTCGGCGGCACGGGCGCGCACGGCATCCAGATGCGGGTTGTTCTCGAAGCCGTCTTCCAGCACGTTGGCGATGTACATCACCGGCTTGAGGGTGAGCAGGAACAGGTCACGGACCAGCGCCTTCTCTTCCTCGTCCAGGCCAGCGGTACGACCGGCCTTGCCGTCGGCCAGCGCAGCCTGCAGCTTGGCCAGCACCGGCTTGCGGGCCGCGGCTTCCTTGTCGCCCCCCTTGGCAGCGCGCTCGGCGCGGTTCAGCGCCTTCTCGACGCTGTCCAGATCGGCCAGGGCCAGTTCGGTATCGATGGTGTCGATATCCGAGAGCGGGTCGACCTTGTTGTTGACGTGGATGACGTCGGCATTCTCGAAGCAGCGCACCACGTGGGTGATCGCATCCACTTCACGGATGTGGGCCAGGAACTTGTTGCCCAGGCCTTCACCACTGGCCGCGCCGGCGACGAGGCCGGCGATGTCCACGAACTCCACCGCGGTCGGGATGACCTTCTGCGGGTTGATGATGGCTGCCAGCTCGTTCAGGCGCGGATCCGGCACCGGCACGATGCCGACGTTCGGTTCAATCGTGCAGAACGGGAAGTTGGCCGCCGCGATGCCCGCCTTGGTCAGCGCATTGAACAGGGTCGATTTGCCGACGTTGGGCAGACCGACGATGCCGCATTTGATACCCATCTTTGACAACCTCTGGGGTGGTAGGTACCGGCCGTTGGTCGGTACACCGTGGTTATTTCGGGGTGTGGAGGCGCTTCATCGCCTCACTGTAATCGCCGGATACCGCCAGCGGCAGCACGTCGATCGCATCTTCGATGGCATGACCAATCAGCACATCATCGTCTTTGCTGGCGCGCCCCAGCACCCACGGGACCACGCGGTCCTTGTGGCCGGGATGGCCGATGCCGATGCGCAGGCGGTGGAATCTGCCATGGCCGAGCAGGCGGATGGTGTCGCGCAGGCCATTCTGGCCGCCGTGGCCACCGTCGAACTTGAGCCGTGCCACGCCCGGCGGCAGGTCCAGCTCGTCGTGCGCCAGCAGCGTTTCTTCCGGTTCGATCTTCCAGAAGCGCTGCGCCGCGGTGACCGATTTGCCACTGAGGTTCATGAAGGTGGCGGGCTTGAGCAGCCATACCGACTGGCCGGCGATATCGACCTTGGCGGTCTCGCCGAACAACTTGCTGTCCACGCTCCAGCGCGCGCCGGCCTGTTCGACCAGGGCGTCAATGAAACGAAACCCGGCATTGTGCCGGGTCTGGGCGTGCTCGGGTCCGGGGTTGCCCAGACCAACGATCAATCGCAATCCTGTCATTACTCTTCTTTCGTCGGTACCGGCCCTGTGCCGGTACATACAGAAACGGCGCCTGCCCCGAAGGACAGGCGCCGCAATCACTTACTCTGCAGCCGGCGCTTCGTCGGCAGCTTCTTCCTTGCCGAGCTTGGCGGTGACGATCGCGTCGTCATGGTCCTTGCCCTGGGCCAGGGCCGGGATCTCGACGCCCTTCGGCAGCTTGATGTCCGACAGGTAGATCACGTCACCAGCCTTCAGGTCGGCCAGGTCGACGTCGATCGATTCCGGCAGGTCCTTCGGCAGGCAGGTGATGCTCACTTCCTTCAGTTCGTGGGTGACCACGACGTCGGCAGCCTTGCCGGCCGGCGAGGTGTCTTCGTTGATGAAGTGCAGCGGGACGTTGGCGGTCAGCGCTTCGTTCTCGTTCACGCGCAGGAAATCCAGATGCAGGATCAGCTGCTTGAACGGGTGGCGCTGCATGTCACGCAGCAGCACCTTGGTGACCTTGCCATCCAGATTCAGGTCCAGGATGGACGAGTAGAACCACTCGTTCTGCTGGGCCAGCCAGATTTCGTTGTGGTTGAGCTGGATGACGCTCGGCTCGACGTCGCCGCCGTAGATGATCGCCGGGATCTGGCCAGCGCCACGCAGGCGGCGGCTCGCACCCTTGCCTTGCAGTTCGCGCTGGACGACCTTGATTTCATGATTCTTGGCCATGCTGATTTACTACCTTCGTTGTTTGCCGCGCCATGAGGGCGAGGCGATGAGGGGAGATCCGCGACCAGATCTCCCCGGGAAACCACCCACCGTTGCCGGTGGGCGGAAAAATCAATCCACGTACAGCGAGCTGACCGACTCACCGAAGGCGATGCGGCGCATCGTCTCGGCCAGCATTTCCGCCACGCTGAGCTGGCGGATCTTGCTGCACACCCGCGCCTCTTCACGCAGCGGGATGGTGTCGGTCACCACCAGCTCATCGAGCTGGGAGTTGTTGATGTTGTCCACCGCCGGGCCCGAGAGCACGGCGTGGGTGCAGTACGCGGCGACCTTGAGGGCGCCACGCGCCTTCAGGGCTGCAGCGGCCGCACACAGGGTGCCGGCGGTATCGACGATGTCATCGACCATCACGCAGGTCTTGCCTTCGACGTCACCGATGATGTTCATCACGGTGGAGACGTTGGCGCGCGGGCGGCGCTTGTCGATGATCGCCAGATCGGCATCGTCCAGGCGCTTGGCGACGGCGCGCGCGCGCACCACACCGCCCACGTCCGGGGACACCACGATCAGGTTTTCCGTGCCGTAGGCGCGCCAGATATCGGCGAGCAGCAGCGGCGAGGCGTATACGTTGTCCACCGGCATGTCGAAGAAACCCTGGATCTGATCGGCATGCAGATCCACCGTCAGTACCCGGTCAGCCCCGACAGCGCTGAACATCTTTGCAGCCACCTTGGCGGTGATCGGCACGCGCGAGGACCGCATGCGGCGATCCTGGCGCGAGTAGCCGAAATACGGCACCACGGCGGTGACACTGTTGACCGAAGCGCGCTTGAGCGCATCGATCAGGACCAGCAGTTCCATCAGGTTCTCTGCGCTGGGTGCACAGGTCGGCTGGATCACGAACACGTCCTGCTTACGGACGTTTTCCTCGATCTCGACCTGCACTTCACCATCGGAGAAGCGCGACACCAATGCCTTGCCAGGCCGCACCCCCAGTTCCTTGCAGATGCTCTGCGCAAGGCGCTTGTTGGCGTTGCCGGAAAATACCAGCAGGTTGGGGTGTTCTTGCATCATGACGGTCTCGGGCGGGAGCGATTGGCGGAGAACTGGGCCGCCGGCACCCGGAGGTGTCTGCGGTGACAACACCGCGGCGTATGCACCGCGCCCGCGCAGACATGCGCATGGAGTCGCGGCAGATATCCGCTAGTGGCAGGGGCGGGAGGATTCGAACCTCCGAATGCCAGGATCAAAACCTGGTGCCTTGGGCCTCTTGGCGACGCCCCTGCATCAAAATCAGTAACGCTCGAGTACATCAAGCAGTGGCGAGCGCTCCACGCCCGCAGCCACCCATGCCCGCAGTTCCTTCGGCAATTGCGCCAGGCCCTGCTCTGCAGCAGCGCGCGTGGCGAACTCGACGAAACAACCGCTTCCCGACCCGGTGAGTCGTGCCCGGCCGATACTGCTCAACGCTGCGAGCGCTGCCTCTACGGCAGGTTCGCGGCGGCGCAGGACCGGCTCGAACGCATTCCCGAGCAAAGACCCGGAAGCGAAGTCCGCTATTTTCGCCACTGGGGCATCCCGCGTCAAATCCGGTGATGCGAAAAGTGCGGGGGTCGGTACGTGAACGCCGGGGTGGACCAGCACAAACCAGGCCGGCGGCAGGGCGATCGGGGTCAGCAGTTCGCCCACGCCCTCGGCCCAGGCGTTGTGCCCGCGCACGAAAACCGGCACATCCGCGCCCAGCTGCAGACCCAGCGCGGCCAGCGCATCGACCTCCAGACCGGCGCCCCACAGGCGGTTCAGTGCGACCAGGACGGTGGCGGCATCGGAGGACCCGCCGCCGAAGCCGCCGCCAGCGGGAACGCGCTTTTCGACGCCGATATCGGCACCTTGGACGATGTTCGCTGCAGCCTTCAACAGGTGCGCGGCGCGGATCGCCAGATCATCGGCCTCGGTAACGCCGGCCACGGAGGGGCCCTCACGGCGGATCCGACCATCGTCGCGGACACGCAGATGGATCCGATCGCCCCAATCCAGCAGCCGGAACACGGTCTGCAACTGGTGGTAACCGTCCGGGCGCCGCCCGGTGATGTGGAGGAACAGATTCAGCTTGGCCGGGGCCGGCCAGGTCGACCCGCCGTCGACTGCATCCAGCCTGCTCATGGCGTGGCCAGCACCCAGCTGTCGACCACCAGGCGGACCTTGGCGTCGCCATTGACCGCTTCGATCCGGCGCGGCAGCACCGGGCGACCAGCCTCGGCCGGGTACCAATCCAGGTATTGGATCTCCCAGCCCAGCTGCTGCACGCGACGCGGGCGGCCTTCGCCGTCGCGCTCGATGCGCTCGGCCGGGGCCGCATCGGCGATCAGGCCGCGCACCCAATCGGGCAGCTGGTTGACCGGGATATCCCAGCCGGTGGCGTCCAGCAGGACCTGCTGGGCATCGTCGCCCTGGCGCGTGCCGCCTTCCAGACCTTCCAGTCGGCCACCCTCGTGATGGCTGTCGCCGGTCAGCTTCCAGCTCTGCCGGGTGACCGGGGCGCTGAGTTCCACCACATATCCCTGGCCCTGCTGCTGCCAGTCGATGCGGCCGTTGCCACCGTTGCGGCCCTTGCTGATCGCCACCCGGCCCTGGAACGACCAGGCCGGCTGCGCGCGCACCGCAGTGACACGCTCGGCCTCGGCCTGCTGCGCAGCGGGAGAGACGGTGGTGACCACGGTCGGGGCGGAGGGCGCCTTGCGCTCATCCAGGGACACGCAGGCGGAGAGCGACAACGCCACGGCCGCGGCAAACGCGGCCTTCAGGGACAGCAGATTCATACGCCGTATTTCTCGATCACGCGCTGCAGGGCGCGGTTGTCCGGGTCCAGCTTGCGAGCCTCCTCAAAGAAGTGGCGCGCCTCGTCCTTCCTGTTCAACACCCACAGCACCTCGCCGACATGCGCGGCGATCTCCGCATCCTTGGCCAGCGTCCAGGCGCGGCGCAGCTGCACCAGTGCTTCCTCGTTGCGGCCCAGGCGATACAGCACCCAGCCGTAACTGTCGACGATGGCGGCGTTGTCCGGCTCGGCCACGCGCGCGCGGTCGATCAGTTCCAAGGCTTCCTGATAACGCTGCGTGCGGTCGGCCAAGGTATAGCCGAGCGCGTTGAGCGCGGCGATGTTCTCCGGATCGGTGACCAGCACCTTGCGCAGGTCGGCCTCGGCGCGCGGGATGTCGTCGCGACGCTCCCAGGCCAGGGCGCGGGCATACAGCAGCGCGTTCTCGTCCGGATACGCGGCCAGGCCACGGGCCAGCGCGTCCAGTTCGCCGGCATCGTCGTTGCCGCGCTGGCGCAGCTCGGCCTCGAGCAGATAGGCATCGCGGCGGGCATCGTCATCGACGGTCGCGTCGGACTGGATCGCGTGTACTTCGGCCAGCGCCTTGTCGGTGCGGCCCAGTTCGTTCTGCGCGTTGGCCGCGCGCAGGCGCGACTCATCGCGCTCCGGGCCACCGGGCACGCTGTGATACCAGTTGACCGCTTCCTCGTAGCGCTTGAGGTACTCGGCGATCTTGCCCAGCAGCAGGCGCTGGGCCGGATCCGGCTTGGTCGCCTGCCCGGAGAGTTCGGTATACAGGGCCAGCAGGCCCGGGTCGTCCTTCTGCTTGGCCAGCAGCGAGGCGCGCATTCCGTAGGTCTGCACATCCTGCGGGCCGACCGCCAGCACGCGCTCGGCCGCAGCAGGCTGGCCCATCAGGTCGTAGGAGATCGCCACCGCATTGCGCAGCTCGGGGTCCTGCGTGGTCTTGGGCTCCACGCCCTTCAACAGGGCCAGCGCCTCTTCAGACTTGCCGGCCTGGTTGAGCTGACTGGCGTGCAGCAGGGCCACGCGCGGCTCGTCCGGGAAGCGCTTGACCACCTCATCGACCATGCGCCGGGCCAGCTCGGGCTGCTCCATGCGCATGGCCAGACGGCCGAACTCCTGCCAGACCTCCAGGCGGTCGGGGATGGCATTGGCATCCACCAGCTCGCCCAGCACCTGGGCCGGGACCTTGGGGTCGCTGCCGCCGCTGATCAGGGCGCCGATCGCGAACTTCCAGGCGGTGGGGTCCGGGTCCTTGAGCAGCGCCTGCAGTTCGGTGCGGGCGGCCTTCACCTTGTTCTGGCGCATGTCCAGCGCGGCGGTGCTGCTGCGCATGGCCAGTGAGCGCGGCGCACGCTGCTCCCACAGGGCCAGCGCGCGGGCGGCGCGCTTGTCATCGTTGGCCAGCATGGCGATCCGGGAGGCGCGCTCGGCCAGGCCGGCATCGCCTTCACTGGCCTCGGCCGCCTCCAGGTACCAGCGCGCGGCGTCGCCCAGTTTGCCTGCCTGCAGGGCGAATTCGCCCGCCATGACCGGGGCCAGGGGGACCGCCTCGGCCGTGCTGTTCTTGCCTTTGGCCGGGGCTGCCGGGGGGGCGGCCAGGGCGTTGGCGGTGAACAAAGACAGCAGCAGAACGCTGGAGATGCGAATCAATGCGGGCATCGGGGGCATCTGAGCCTTAAAATGACGACTTGAATGGCCAGCAGCTTATCGCAAGCAACTGAACAATGACCCTGTGGGTGCTCGGACTGAATCACCAGACCGCGCCAGTGGAACTGCGCGAACGCGCCTCCTTTGGCGGCGACGCCCTGCCCCAGGCATTGGCGTCGCTGCGCGATACGCCACAGGTGGCCGAGGCGGTCCTGCTCTCCACGTGCAACCGCACCGAGCTGTACGCGGTGGCCGAATCCGGTGACGCGCTGGCGCAGTGGCTGGAGTCACATGCCGGCACCTTGCATGGGTACCTCTACCAGCACGCCGACGCCGATGCGGTGCGCCACCTGTTCCGGGTGGCCACCGGGCTGGATTCCATGGTGCTGGGCGAGCCGCAGATCCTGGGCCAGGTGAAGGATGCCTGGGCCCTGGCGCGTGATCACGGCCTGCTCGGCCAGCGTCTGGACCGGTTGTTCCAGCAGACCTTCTCGGTGGCCAAGCGCGCCCGCACCGATACGCGCGTGGGCGCCAATCCGGTCTCGGTGGCCTCCACCGCGGTGCGCCTGGCGCAGAACTCGTTCGCGCGGCTGGAAGATTCCACCGTGCTGCTGGTGGGCGCCGGCGAGACCATCGAGCTGGCCGCGCGCCATCTCAGCGAAGGGCGCGTGCGTCGGCTGCTGATCGCCAACCGCACCCTCGCCCATGCGCAGGAGCTGGCCAGCCGTCATGGCGGCGTCGCCCTGCCCCTGAGTGAGCTGGACCGTCATCTGGGCGAGGCCGACGTGGTGTTCTCGGCCACCGCCGCGCGTGAGCCGGTGATCACCCGCGCGCACGTGGCCGCCGCACTGAAAACCCGCAAGCACAAGCCGATGCTGCTGTTCGATCTGGCCGTGCCGCGTGATATCGAGGCCGGCGTGGGCGAACTGGCCGACGCCTTCCTGTACACCGTGGATGATCTGGAGCGCGCGGTCGAAGACAACCGTCGCAGCCGCCGGGAAGCGGCGGCCGAGGCCGAAGCGATCATCGAGCTGCAGGTCGCCCGTTTCGTGGAGACCCTGCAGGCCAGCGTGCACCAGGCCCCGCTGCGGCAGCTGCGCGCCTATGGCGAAGCGACCCGCGTGGAGATGCTGGAGAAAGCCCGCCAGCAGCTGGCCCATGGCAAACCACCCGAGGAAGTGCTCGAGCTGCTCGCGCATGGCCTGACCAACCGCCTGCTGCACCCGCCGACCGCCGCCCTGCGCGCGGCCGCGCTCAGCGGCGATACTGAACTCACCCGCGCCGCCGAGCGCCTGTTCCCGGCCAAGCCGGGTTACCAGCACCCTGCCGTGCGCACCGATGTAGCGAGGAACGATGACGCCGACCCTGCGCCGTAAGCTGGAAGCGCTGGCCGAGCGCCGCGAAGAACTGGAACGCCTGTTGTCCGACCCGGCCGTGGTCGGCGACAACGACCGTTTCCGCGCGCTCTCGCGCGAGTTTTCGCAGCTGGAGCCGGTCGCCAACGCGCTGGCCGACGAAGCCCGTGCCAAGGCCGATCTCGCCGCCGCCGAAGCGATGCGCGAGGACCCTGACCTGCGCGAGCTGGCCGACGAGGAAATCACCGCCGCGCAGCAGCGCCTGCAGCAGCTGGACGAAGCACTGGCCTTGTTGCTGGTGCCGCGCGATCCGCGCGATGACGGCAACCTGTTCCTGGAAGTCCGCGCGGGCACCGGCGGTGACGAGGCGGCGATCTTCGCCGGCGATCTGTTCCGCATGTACGCCCGCTATGCCGAGCGCCAGGGCTGGAAGGTCGAGATCGAATCGGACAACCCGGGCGAACATGGCGGCTACAAGGAAGTGGTGGCGCGCGTGGTCGGCCGTGGCGCGTTCTCGCGGCTGAAGTTCGAATCGGGCACGCACCGCGTGCAGCGCGTGCCGGCGACCGAGTCGCAGGGCCGCATCCATACCTCGGCCGCGACGGTGGCGATCATTCCCGAGGCGGATGACGTCGAGGACGTGGTGATCAACCCGGCCGACCTGCGCGTGGACACCTACCGCTCCTCCGGCGCCGGTGGCCAGCACGTCAACAAGACCGAATCGGCGATCCGCATCACCCACCTGCCCACCGGCGTGGTGGTGGAATGCCAGACCGAGCGCAGCCAGCACGCCAACCGCGACAAGGCGATGAAGCGCCTCAAGGCGCAGCTGCTGGATGCCGAACGCAGCAAGCAGGCCGCCGCGCAGGCCGAAAGCCGCCGGCTGCAGGTCGGCAGCGGCGACCGCAGCCAGCGCATCCGCACCTACAGCTTCCCGCAGGGACGGATCACCGACCACCGCGTGGAAGGGCTGACCCTGTACGACCTGCCCAACATCCTGACCGGCGATCTTGATGCACTGGTGAGCCGGCTGACCCACGAACACCAGGCCGACGAGCTGGCCCGGCTCGCGGAAGGCAACTGAGCATGTCCGCCCGGGCGCGGCCGCGATGAGTGCCGATCCGCAGCGCCTGCAGCTGCGCCAGGCGGTGCAGCGGCAACCGGCCGATTTCATTGCGTGGGTGATGCTGGCCGACGCGGAGCTGGAAGCCGGCGATGTGCGCGCCGGCGAACAGGCCGCCACCCGTGCGCTGCAGCTGCGCGGCGACCATCCCGAGGCCCTGGCCCGGCTGGGCCGCGCACGCTGGATGCAAGGCCGCCATGGCGAGGCCGCCACACTGCTGAGGCAGGCGGCGGATCGCGCGCCCCAGCACCCCGGCATCACCCTGTGGCTCGGCCACGCCCTGGAAGACGCGGGGCAACCGGAGGCGGCGGCGGATGCGTATCGCCATGCGCACCGTCTGCTGCCGGGCGAGCCCTACATCACTGCGCAGCTGCTCAACTGGCAGCGCCGGCTGTGCGATTGGCGGGATCTGGAGCGATTGTCGTCGCTCGTGCGCCAGGCCGTCGCGCAGGGCCAGGCGGTGGTCGAGCCGTTCGCCTTCCTCAGCGAAGACGGCAGCGCCGCCGAGCAGCTGGCCTGCGCCCGTCAGCGCGCGGCGGCGCTGGCCGAGGGCATCCCGCAGTTGCCGCCGGCCACGGTGTGCCCGCACGGCACGCTGCGGGTCGGCTTCCTCTCCAACGGCTTCGGCGCGCATCCCACCGGCCTGTTGACCGTCGCCCTGTTCGAACAGCTGCGCGCGCTGGACATGCTGGACCTGCATCTGTTCGCGCTCAGCGCGGACGACGGCAGCAGCATCCGCCAGCGTCTGCAGCAGGCCGCCCACACGTTGCACGATGTCAGCGCGCAGCCGCATCAGGTGATCGCCCGGCGCATCCGCGAGGCCGGGATCGATGTGCTGTTCGATCTGCGCGGCTGGGGCGGCGGCGGCACCCCGCAGGTGCTGGCAATGCGCCCGGCCCCGGTACAGGTCAACTGGCTGGCCTACCCGGGCACCTCCGGCGCGCCGTGGATCGATCATGTGCTGGCCGATGCCTTCGTGTTGCCCGAGGTGCTGGCACCGGCGTTCAGTGAGAACGTGCGGCACCTGCCGCGCGCGTTCCAGCCCTCGGACAACACCCGCGTGCTGGAACCGGTGCCCTCGCGCGAGGACTGCGGCCTGCCCGCGCAGGGCGTGGTGCTGTGCTGTTTCAACAACAGCTACAAGCTCAATCCGCGCAGCATGCAACGGCTGTTCGCGGTGCTGCACGGCGTGCCCGGCAGCGTGCTGTGGCTGCTGTCCGGGCCGGGCACTGCCGATGCACGGCTGCGCAGCGCGGCACGCCAGGCGAAGCTGGATCCGGCGCGGCTGGTGTTCATGCCACGCCTGCCGCACCCGCAGTACCTGGCGCGTTACCAGCACGCCGACCTGTTCCTGGACACGCACCCGTACAACGCCCACACCACCGCCTCCGATGCGCTGTGGGCCGGCTGCCCGGTGCTGACCAGCCCCGGCGCGACGTTCGCCTCACGCGTGGCCGGCAGCCTCAACCACCACCTGGGCATGCACGCGTTCAACGTGGCCGACGACGCGGCGTTCGTGGCTACCGCCATCCAGCTCGGCAACGACCCGGCTGCAATACAGGCCGCGCGCGCCACGCTGGCGCAACGCCGCGAGGACAGCGGCCTGTTCGACATGGCCGGTTTCGCGCGCGACCTCACCGAGGTGATCGAAACGCTCGCACGCGAACGCGGCTGGCAGGGCCCACACATCGCCTGAGCATCGGCTGCGCTAGGCTCGGGCTTCCCTGTGAATCACCGAGGCACGCCGATGGGCAAGCTCAAGCGCAAGGACTACCAGGCCCTGCTGGAACCGATGCAACTGGAACTGGCGGCGATGGCGCGCTGGGTGCAGCACACCGGGCAGCGCGTGCTGGTGCTGTTCGAAGGCCGCGACACCGCGGGCAAGGGCGGTGCGATCCAGGCGATCGCCGAGCATCTCAATCCGCGCCAGTGCAAGGTGGTCGCGCTGCCCAAGCCGACCGATCGCGAAAGCACGCAGTGGTATTTCCAGCGCTATGTCTCGCACCTGCCGGCGGCGGGCGAGATCGTGCTGATGGACCGCAGCTGGTACAACCGCGCCGGCGTCGAGCATGTGATGGGCTATTGCACCGAGGCGCAGTACCGCAGCTTCCTGGCGCAGACGCCGGTGTTCGAGAAGCTGCTGATCGATGATGGCATCGTGCTGTTCAAGTACTGGCTCAGCGTGGACCAGGCACAACAGGAAAAGCGTTTTGCCGAGCGCCACCTCGATCCGCTCAAGGGCTGGAAGCTGTCGCCGGTGGACCTGAAATCACGCAGCAAGTACAGCGCCTATACCGAGAGCCGCGAAGCGATGCTGCGCGCGACGCATAACGATGATGCCCCGTGGACGCTGGTGGACTTCAACGACCAGAAACGCGGGCGGCTGGGCCTGATCCGCAACCTGCTCGATCGCCTGCCCGATACCCGCGTGGACGAACCGGTGCTGGCGCTGCCGCCGTTGAAGGGCAAGCTGCACAAGGAGCACTTCGGGGTCTTGAAGCCGATTGAACCCTTCGTCGTCGGGTAGATCCACGCATGGCGTGGATCTACCGGCGCTGCGTGCTGTATCCACGCATGGCGTGGATCTACCGGCACTGCGAGGCACAGGCATGCCGGGTATCCGCCGGCATGCCCGTGAGGATCAGCCTTCCTTGATCCGCGCTTCAATGTCATGCGCGGTGACCGGGCCGAGGAACTCCTTGGCGACCTTGCCATCCGGCGCGATCAGGTAGGTCATCGGCAGGCCGCGCGGGATCGCGAAGTCTTCCGGCGGGTTGTAGGTATCCACGATCACGATCGGATAGGTGACCGGACGCTTCTCCAGGAAGGCCTTCATCTCGGCCGGTTCGATGTCCTCGAAGGCCAGCCCGACCACCTCGATTTCATTGCGCATCGCGTGCAGCGCGGAGAGCTCGGGCATTTCCTTGCGGCATGGGGCGCACCAGGTCGCCCAGAAGTTCACCACCACCCACTTGCCGCGGTGAGCGGCCAGATCGTAGTCGGTGCCGTCCAGCGCCTTGGCTTTCAGCGTCGGCTGTTCGACGGTCCTGCGTTCGGTCGCCGGCACGGCTTCGGTCGGCGGCGCGGCGGGCTCGCTGATCGGGGCCGGGACGGCGGGCGCAGTGGCCTCGCTCTGTGCGGCGGGCTTGTTGCAGGCGGCCAGCGTCAGCAGGCCCAGGGCCAGCAGCAGGGGCTTGGCGGTCATGGTTTGTCTCCGGGGGTCGAGTAGATGTCGCTGACGCGGCGTTTGAGCAGTTCGCGCAGCGGCAGGCGCAAGGTGTCCAGCGCGGCCACCGAGGCCGTGCCCAGGCTGTCGTCGCGGTAGGGCAGGTAGGCTTCCTTGATCGGGATCCGCATCTGCGTGGTCTCGTACAGGTCGGCCAGGGTGAGTTTGTCCAGGTCGCGCGCGAGCAGCCATTCGCCCTGCTCGTCGCGGCGCACCACGCGGATTGCTTCCAGATCGCAGAGCAGCGTCTGCAGCAGCGAATCGGTCAGCATCGGCTCGAGCCGCAGGATCTCGTCGTCATCCAGGCTGCGGCCGTCGGCGCGGGCCTGGTGGAAGCGACCGATCAGGCGCAGCAGGCCATAGATCTCATACCCCACCGGCAGGCGCAGGTCGGCCGGCTGGTAGCGGAACGCGGCGATCGAGGAGGCAAGCGATGCGCCGAGCAGCACCGAGACCCAGCACAGGTAGATCCACAGCAGCAGGATCGGTACGAAAGCGACCGTGCCGTAGAGCTTCTGGTAGGACTGGAAGCTGCCCAGGTAGGCGCCCATGCCCCACTTCACCAGCTCCAGCATGATCGCGGCCAGGATCGCGCCGGGGACGGCATGCCGCCATTTGACCGTGTGGTGCGGCACCACGCGGTACACCAGCATGATGCAGACGAACTCGATCAGGATCGGCGCGACCGTCAATGAGACGTTGGCCAGCCAGCGGCCTTCGCTGGTACCGAACAGCGGCAGCGCGAACACCCGCGCCGAGACCGCCAGCGAGGCGGCGGCCAGCATCGCGCCGAGGGTGAGCACCGTCCAATACACCAGGAAGCGGGTCAGCTTCGGCCGGGTCGAACTCACCCGCCAGATCTGGTTGAAGGTTTCCTCCACGCTGTTGAGCGTGATCAGCAGCGACACCACCAGGGCGATGAAGCCGGCGGCGGTCAGCTGCCCGGCGCTGGCCGAGAACTGTCGCAGGTAGCCTTCGGCGGCGCGCGCGGCGTTGGGCACGAAGTTGGAGAACACGTAGTCGCTGAGGGTGTCGCTCCAGCGGTCGAACACCGGGAACGCCGAGAGCACCCCGAACACCACGATGGCCAGCGGCACCAGCGCGAACACGGTGGTGTAGGCCAGCGAGGCGGCCGCCTGGAACAGGCGGTCATCCAGGAAACGGCGCCACAGGAAGCGGCCGAAGCTGATCGCGCGCGCACGGTCCCGGACGCGTTCGATCCACAGGTTGATCGTATCGAGAGGTTCCATCGGCGCAAGGGTACCCGATGACGGGTGTGGGGCATGCACGCCCGCCACGGTGCCCAGCCCGGGCACGGACCTCGCCCTGAGCGGGCTGCGTTGCCATACTGCCTGCATCGGACGCAATGAGATGAAAGCGAAATGGCGGAGATCCTGGTGCTGTACTACAGCCGTGGCGGTTCAGTGGCACGGCTTGCCCGCCAGATTGCGCGCGGCATCGGCGAGGTGCCCGGCATGAGCGCGCGGCTGCGCACGGTGCCCCCGGTGGCGGCGGTGACGCAGACCGCGCTGCCGCCGGTGCCCGAGGATGGCGCACCGTATGTGAGCGTGGCCGACCTGGCCGAATGCACCGGGCTGCTGCTGGGCAGCCCGACCCGCTTCGGCAACATGGCCGCGCCGGTGAAGCACTTCCTGGACAGCCTGGGCGCGGAATGGGTCAACGGGACATTGGCCGGCAAGCCGGCGGGCGTGTTCACCTCGACGGCCTCGCTGCACGGCGGGCAGGAATCGACGCTGCTGTCGATGCAGGTGCCGTTGCTGCACCACGGCTGCCTGATCGTGGGTATTCCCTTCACGGAGCCGGCGCTGAGCCACACCACCACCGGCGGCACGCCGTATGGCGCCAGCCATGTGGCCGGGGCGGACGACAACCCGGTGCCGAGCGAGGACGAGAGCATCCTGGCGCGGGCGCTGGGGCGGCGGGTCGCCGATATCGCACGGCGGCTGGCGTGAGTACGCGCGCCCAGGAGATCGTGCTGGCCCTGCTGCTGGTGGCGCTGGCGGTGCTGTTCGCGGTCTGGTTCGCGCAGGACAAGCATTGGCTGGCCACCCAGCTGGTGTTCACGCTGCCGCCGCTGCTGCTGGCGCTGGGCGTGCTGGTGCGGCGTGGCAAGGCGACGTTCTGGGCGGGGGTGCTGGCGCTGTTCTGGTTCAGCCACGGGGTGATGAGCGCCTGGAGCCATCCAGAGGTGGCGCTGTGGGCCTGGCTCGAGCTGGGGCTGGCCCTGGCCGTGATCGGGGTGGCCAGCACGCCAGGGCTGCGGCGCCGCTTCGGGCGCAGGACGCCGGCCGACTGAGGTCGTTGCGGCGCGGCCCTGCATCGGGCCGGCGGCGGCCGTATCATCTACGGGTCGGCGCGGCGGTTCCGTGCCCTTCTGTCTGGTACCCAGGATGCTTGCAATGGAAGAACTACTGATCATCACCACCGGTGGCACGATCGACAAGATCTACTTCGACGACAAGTCGGACTATCAGATCGGTGATCCGCAGATCGGGATGATCCTGCGCGAGCTCGGCGTGACCTTCCGTTTCAATGTGATCCCGATCCTGCGCAAGGATTCGCTGCACATCACCGACGATGACCGTGAGTTGATCCGGGCGACGATCGCCGCGCAGCCGACGCGCCATGTGCTGGTCACCCACGGCACCGATTCGATGGTGCAGACGGGCCAGGTGTTGAAGTCGATCACCGACAAGACGATCGTGATGACCGGTGCGCTGAGCCCGGCGCGCTTCCGCGGCTCGGATGCGGAGTTCAACATCGGGTGTGCGATCGGTGCGGTGCAGTCGTTGCCGAGCGGTGTGTACATTGCGATGAACGGCCGGATCTGGAATCCGGAACAGGTGCGCAAGAACGTGGCCGCCAACCGGTTCGAAGCTGCGTAATCGGTGTTGATTGAACGAACGCCCCGGCATGCCGGGGCGTTCTGCGTTGGGGCGATGGGAAGGCGATCAGTACTGCGCGGTGAGGGTGACCCCGGAGAAGGTCGAGTAGGCCTTCACCCGCACGTGCCAGGTGCCGGCCGCCGGTGAGGTGATCGTGCAGGTCTCATTGTTGCCGCTGAGGTAGGGGCGGCAGGTGTAGACGGTGTCGGTCGGCGCGCTGCCGGAGCGGACGTAGAGATCGGCATCGCCACTGCCGCCGGCGAGGGTGACCTTCAGCTGGCTACGGCCGGACGGCACGGTCACGGTGTAGGCCAGCGAAGCACCGCTGGCGGCGCCAAGGCCCGTGACCGGAACGTTGTTCTGCAGCACGTTGCCGGTACCCGGGTTGGGGTTGGTCCCGCCCAGGGCCGCCGTCACCGCCGCATCGGCATCGACGATGCCCGCGCCGCAGCCGCCGGAGCAGGTGCCCGGCAACGGCCGTGCGGTGCTCTTGAGCAGGCTTTCGATGGCGGCCGGGCTCAGCGCGGTGGGGGCAACGGACTGGATCAGCGCGACCACGCCGGCCACGTGCGGGGCCGCCATCGAGGTGCCGTTGTAGGAGGCATACGATGCGCTGCCCGGAACCGTGGTGCCGCTGTTGAGGGTGGAGAGGATGCCCTGCCCCGGCGCCGAGATGTCGATGCCGGTGCCGTAGTTGGAGAAGCTGGCGCGGGCACCGGCCGAGGTGGTCGCCGCAACGGCGATGACGTTGGCGCAGTTGGCTGGCACGGAGGACGAGACGTTGGTATTGCTGTTGCCCGCGGCGACCACCACGGTGGTGCCGCGCGAGACGGCGCCATTGATCGCGGTCTGGTAGGTGGTGGAGCAGCTGCCACCGCCGCCAAGCGACATGTTGATCACTTCGGCGGGGTTGGCATTGGCCGGGACGCCGCTGACAGTGCCGCCGGACGCCCAGACGATCGCGTCGGCGATGTCGGAGGTGTAGCCACCGCACTTGCCGAGCACGCGTACCGGGACGACCTTGGCATTGAAGGCCGTGCCTGCCACGCCGGTGCTGTTGTTGGTCACCGCCGCGACGGTGCCGGCCACGTGGGTGCCGTGCCAGCTCGAGTTGGAGGCCGGAATGCCCGAACCGCATTCGTTGGCGGCGTACCAGTCGCCTTCGTCGTTGGGGTTGTTGTCGCGGCCACCGCCGTCGCGCGCCATCGCCGCGTCGCTGATGAAGTCATAGCCGGGCAGGATGTTCGCATTGAGATCGGGATGGTTGGTGATGCCGGTATCGATCACCGCGACCACCACGCCGGTGCCGGTGGCCTTGTCCCAGGCCGGGCGAACGTTGATCGACGCATTACTGGTGCCGAAGCCCCACTGCTCGGAGAAACGCGTGTCGTTGGGCACCAGGGTGGCCTGCATCAGCTGGTCGACCTCGACGTATTCCACGCTCGGGTCGGCGGCCAGGCGGCGCATCAGCAGCTCGGCCTCGGCGCGGTCCAGCGGCCGGTCGGCCTTGACCACGGTCGGCCCGATCGCCAGCTGACGCAGCTTCTGCAGTCCCAGCGCGCGGCCCTGTGCGGCCGGCACCGCCGCGGCGGCGGCCTTGAGCGAGCTGGCCAGCGCGGTCGGGGTGGCGACCCCGGTGCTGCCGTCCTTGTACTTCACGATGAAGCGCTGATGGGTCGGCGCCGAGGACAGGCCGCTCAACTGCACATCGCCGGCGAACGCCGGGGTAGCCAGCAGCAGGGTCGACAGAACGGACGCGCCCAGTACAACCAATGCACGCTGACGCAAACGGTGTTGCGAGACATGAGACATCGGATTTCCCTTTCAGACAGTGAATGCCGTCGTCGCGGCTGAGAATCCAGGTCCGATCCGGGGGCTGCTGCAATCGATGGCGCGGATCGGCCCGGTGAGTGGATCGGTTCCCCTGAATCAAACCGCCCATCACGACGCTAGTGGCTGACTGGCCGATCAACAATGTTTCAGCTGCACTTCAGTGACATGAAATGTCGGATCTGAGACTTTCCGGGTCGAGGGTTTGTGAAAGTGAAGGAACGGACGCCCGTTCGAGGGGTCCGATTACGCCACGGATTGTCTGAAATGGCTGTCATCGTCGACAAATTCGGGACACCACTTGCGCATCAATGGCTTACGCCAGTGCCACCGCAGGACAGTCATGCCGGCTGATGGCCGGCGGCCGGCAGTACCGATTGCGAACGCTGCGCCGCCGGTCGTGGGGAGCACCACCGGCGCGGTGCCGAACCGGCAACAAAAAACCCGCCTGTCGCCAGGCGGGTTTCAATGCTCCAGCTCAGACCCGGAGGACTCAGGCGTCCAGGCGGACCAGCCAGCCATGACGGTCCGGCAGGCGGCCGTACTGGATGTCGGTCAGCTCCTTGCGCAGCGACATCGTCACTTCGCCGGCCGGGGCGTTGATGTCGCCCACCGAGAAGCCTTCGCCCTTGAGCTGGCCGATCGGGGTGACCACCGCAGCGGTGCCGCAGGCGAACGCTTCCACGATCTCGCCGGAGCTCACGCCGTCCTTCCACTCATCAAGGGTGACCTTGCGCTCTTCGACCTTCATGCCGCGGTCGCGCGCCAGCTGCAGGATGCTTTCGCGGGTGATGCCTTCCAGGATGCTGCCCGACAGCGACGGGGTCACCAGGGTGCCGTCCTTGTAGACCAGGAACACGTTCATGCCACCCAGTTCTTCCAGGTACTTGCCCTCGACCGGATCCAGGAACAGCACCTGCGAGCAGCCCTGTGCCTGCGCCTTCTGCTGCGGCAGCAGCGAGGCGGCGTAGTTGCCACCGCACTTGGCCGCGCCGGTGCCGCCCTTGCCCGCGCGTGCATAGTCGGTGGACAGCCAGATCGACACCGGGGCCACGCCCTTGGCGAAGTACGGGCCGGCCGGACTGGCGATCACGTAGTAGCCGGCCTTGTGCGCGCCGCGCACGCCGAGGAAGGCTTCATCGCCGATCATGAAGGGACGGAAATACAGGCTGGATTCGTCGGCCGACGGCACCCACGACGCGTCCACCGCAATCATCTGCTTGAGCGATTCAACGAAGATGTCCACCGGCAGTTCCGGCAGCGCCAGGCGCTGGGCCGAACGCTGCAGGCGGCGGCCGTTGGCCTCCGGACGGAAGGTCCAGATCGAGCCGTCGGCGTGGCGGTAGGCCTTGATGCCTTCGAAGATTTCCTGGCCGTAATGCAGCACCGCGGCGGCCGGGTCCAGCTGCAGCGGGCCGTACGGGCGCACCACGGCATCGTGCCAGCCGGTGTCCTTGTCCCAACGCACTTCCACCATGTGATCGGTGAAGTGCAGACCAAAACCGGGGGCGGCCAGGATGCGCTCACGCTCCTCGCTGCTGCGCGGCTGGGCGGAACGGGTGGTGTTGAAGCTCACGGAAGACTGGGACACCGGATATTTCCTGTTCTGGTTACGGGGAACGCCGTGACGCCGGCTGGCGATGGGCGGTTACAGCATGCCGGTTTCGAGCCGGGCGGCCTCGGACATCATGTGGCGGCCCCACGGCGGGTCGAACACCAGCTCGACGTCGGCCTCGGCCACCGTCGGGATCATTTCCAGCTTGCTGCGCACGTCATCGACGAGGATCTCGCCCATGCCGCAGCCGGGAGCGGTCAGGGTCATCTTGATCTCGACCTCGCGCTGGCCGTCGTCCAGGTGCTTGAGGTCCACTTCATAGACCAGGCCCAGATCGACGATGTTGAACGGGATTTCCGGATCGAAACAGGTGCGCAGCTGCTGCCACACCAGTTTTTCGACCTCCTCGTCGGAGGCATCGGCGGGCAGCTCCAGCGCCGGGGGCGCCTCCTTGCCGATGGCATCGCCATCCTTGCCGGCGATGCGGAACAGATTGCCTTCGACAAAGACGGTATAGCTGCCACCCAGGGCCTGGGTGATATAGCCATAGCTGCCAGCGGGCAGCGTGACCGTTTCGCCCTGCGGGACCATGACGGCCTCGCAGTCGCGTTCGAAGTGGACAGGTTCACTGCTACGGGAATACATGTGGATCGATATGGGGGTCGCGGCCAATTCCCGCAAGGCGACCATTTTAGCCCAGTGGCCGCCCACGCGCCGGTCACCGCGCAAGCCGGTATCCTGTGGGGACTTACAGGAAGATTGCATGTCGCCCACGTCCGTGCCTGTCCGGAGCCGCCACTGGCTCTGGCCCCCGCTGTTTCTGCTTGGTGTCGTCACGGCCGTGCTGGCCTGGTTGTTCATCGCCCTGCTCACCGGCCGCCAGGCCGGCTGGATGGCGGTTCTGGCGGCGTTGGAGATCGCCTTCATGCTGCGTCTGGGGACCCTGCGCGCCGGTACCGCCCGGGTGGTGCTGACCCTGCTGGCCACCGTGCTGGTGGCGCTGGCAGCCAACTGGGGGATCGCCTCGGCCTACCTCGGCGGCGCAATGGGGCTCACCCCGTGGGAATCAGCGTTGCGCATGGGGCCCTATCTGGCCTGGACCCTGAGCGGCCTGGCCAATGGCGCCGTGGAATGGCTGTGGCTGGGCGTGGCGCTGGTCGTGGGCTGGTGGGTGGCGAGGTAACGCCCCCTGCACCCCGCCGCCGCATGCCATCGGTAGTGCCGGCCGCTGGCCGGCTCCTCATGACGTCAGAACGGCAACGCGCTGGCATTCAGGCATCGCGTTGAGCCGGCCAGCGGCCGGCACTACCGCAGGTCCAGTGTCGCCGCAGGTCCAGTGTCGCCGCAGGTCCGGTGTCGCCGCAGGTCCAGTGTCGCCGCAGGTCCGGAGTCGCCGCAGGTCCGGAGTCGCCGTAGATCCGGTGTCGCCGCAGGTCCGGGGTCGCCGTAGGTCCGGGGTCGCCGGTAGGTCACGACCGTTGGTCGTGACCCTTGCATCCGCGCCTCAATGCCCGCCGTCGAGCGCCTTCAGTTCGCTCACCAGCGCGCTCGCCGCACCGGCACCATCGCCGTACAGCATCCGGGCGTTGTCGGCATAGAACAGCGCATTTTCGATGCCGGCAAAGCCGGTGCCCTTGCCGCGCTTGATCACCACCACGTTGCGGGCGTTGACCACGTCCAGGATCGGCATCCCGTAGATCGGGCTGGCCGGGTCGGTGCGCGCCACCGGATTGACCACGTCGTTGGCGCCGATCACCAGCACCACGTCGGTGTTCGGGAATTCCGGGTTGATGTCGTCCATGTCGGCGATCAGGTCGTAGGGCACGCCCGCTTCGGCCAGCAGCACGTTCATGTGCCCCGGCATGCGCCCGGCCACCGGGTGGATCGCGAACTTCACCTTGATGCCGCGATCGATCAACCGCTGCGCCAACTCCCACACCTTGTGCTGCGCCTGGGCCACGGCCATGCCGTAGCCGGGCACGATCACCACGCGCTCGGCGAAGGCCAGCATCGCGGCCACGTCGCTGGCCTCGATCGGCTTCTGCGCGCCGCTGATTTCCTGCGCGACACCGCCGCCGCCGAAGTTGGAGAACAGCACACCGCTGATCGGCCGGTTCATCGCCTTGGCCATCAGGCGTGTGAGCAGGATGCCGGCCGCGCCGACCATCATGCCGGCGATGATCAAGGCCTCGTTGCCGAGCACGTAACCCTCGAAGGCCACCGCCAGACCGGTGAACGCGTTGTACAGCGAGATCACCACCGGCATGTCGGCACCGCCGATCGGCAGCGTCATCAGCACGCCCAGCGCCAGCGCGACCACGAAGAAGCTGATGATCGCCACCGGGCTCAGGGTGACCGCGGCCCAGACGCCCAGCACCACCATCGCCAGGGCAACCAGCAGGTTGAACGCCTGCTGCCCGGGGAAAGTAACGCGCCGGTCGAGTCGGCCGTCCAGCTTGGCCCAGGCGATGATCGAGCCGGACAGCGAGACCGCGCCGATCGCCGAACCGATCACCGCCAGCGCCAGCACGGTGGCCGACGGCTGGCGCGCGGCGAGGTCGGCCAGCGCCTGCTCGCTCCAATGGGTGGTATCGCGGTTGGCCAGGAACGAGAAGCGCAGCAGTTCGACCGCACCGATCGCCGCCGCCGAGCCACCGCCCATGCCGTTGTAGAGCGCCACCATCTGCGGCATGTCGGTGATCGCCACGCGCTTGGCCGACCACCAGGCCACGCCGGTGCCGATCGCCACCGCCGCCAGGATCAGCGGGATGTTGTGCAGCTCAGGCAGGAAGAATGTCGCCACCGTGGCGATCAACATGCCCAGCCCGGCCCAGCGGATACCGCTGCGCGCGGTCATCGGCGAGGCCATGCGCTGCAGGCCGAGCAGGAACAGGGTCGCGGCCACCAGATAGCTCACCTGGACCAGCCACTGCAGCAGTTGCGCGGTGGTCACGTTCAAGGCGCCTTCTCCCCGGCGTCGCGCTTGGCGCTGGGCTTGAACATGTCGAGCATGCGTTCGGTCACCACGTAGCCGCCGGCCGCGTTGCCCGCGCCGAGCACCACGGCAACGAAACCGATGATCTTTTCCAGTGGGGTCTGCGCGTGCCCCAGCACCACCATCGCGCCGATCAGCACGATGCCGTGGATGAAGTTGGAGCCGGACATCAAAGGGGTATGCAGGATCACCGGCACCCGCGAAATGATCACGTGGCCGGCAATGGCGGCCAGCATGAAGATATACAACGCCACGAACCCGTCGCTCATTGCAGTCACTCTCCCAGGCGGTCATCCCGTCCCCTGCATCATAACCATGCGCTGAACCAATCGGGCGGGCCGGTCAACCGCGGCCGCCCTGGGGCGTTCTCACGGTATCCCCCTGCCGGACCGCTACCCTGTGCTGGTGAGCTCTCCCCTACCGTCGACGGATGCCGACCTGCCCGCGCCTGCCGAGGTGGCGCTGCCGGTGTCGCTGGATGCCTTCCTGGCCGGCATCGGCCCGCGCGCGTTCCGCTTCGCCGAGGCCGGCCTGCGCCAGCGCGACGACGCGCTGGATGCGGTGCAGGACAGCATGTTGAAGATGCTCGGCTACCGCGACAAACCTGCCGCCGAGTGGGCCCCGCTGTTCTGGAGCATCCTGCGCCGCCGCGTCGTGGATCTGCAGCGCCGCCGTGGCTTCCGCCTGAAGTTCTGGCGCAGCAGCGACGAGGCCGGCGGCGACCATGACATCGACTGGGCCGACCAGGCGCCCGGCCCGGCCCAGGCCCATGAGCAGCGCGATCAGTACGCACAACTGGTGCAGGCGCTGCGGGAGTTGCCTGCGCGCCAGCGCGAGGCTTTCACCCTGCGCGTGCTGCAGGACCTGGACGGCGCCACCACGGCCAAGGCCATGGGCTGCAGCGAAGGCGCGGTCAAAACCCATCTTTCGCGCGCCCGCCAGGCGCTGCAGCAGTCTTTGGAGATCGCCCTGTGAACCGCCCCCTGCCCCCTTCGATGCATGACGATGCCGCCCTGCGGCAGCTGCACGCGCAGGCGCTGGATACGCTCTCGCCGGCCACGCTGGCGCGGTTGCGCAGCGCGCGTCATGGCGCCTCGCCCGCCAAGCGGCATGTGCCGTCCTGGTGGATGGCCACCGCCTGTTCGGCGGTGGTCGCGCTCGCGTTGGGCTACAGTTTCCTCCTCGGCGAATCGACCGCCCCGCCGGCACCGGTCGTGGCGAGTGCAGCCGATGACGGCAGCGACGTTCTCGACGAAAATCCCGATCTGTATGTGTGGCTGGGCAGTACTGACCTGGCAATGGAGTGATGATGAAACTGCGACTGTCCCTGGGGCTGGTATTGCTGACGCTGAGTGCGGCCGGCTGGGCCCAGACCGCCCCGCTGCCGGACTGGGACACACTCAGCCCGCAGCAGCGTGAGGCGTTGATCGCGCCCGTGCGTGACCGCTGGAACGACGCGCCGGCGCCGCAACGCGAGCGCATGCTCCAGCACGGCCAGCGCTGGCTGACCATGACCCCGGAACAACGCGCGCAGGCGCAGCGGGGCCGCCACCGTTTCGAGAACATGACGCCGGAGCAACGCGAACAGGCGCGCGCACTGTTTGGTCAGATGCGTAGCATGAGCCCTGAGCAACGGCAGGCGCTGCGCGACCGCTGGGCACGGATGACCCCGGATGAACGCAAGGCGTGGCTCAAGGCCAACCCCGCACCGCCGCCGCCGCCGCCGCCGAAGCGCTAAGCGCCTTAACGGGGACGGAGGGGATGATTAACTACCTCCGTCCCTGTTGTTTCAGGCGGCGACCCAGCGGGTTTTCGCGAGCAGTTCGTCGTCCCAGTCGAAGCTGACCGCGCCGTCTTTCAGGAACAGCGCAACGAAGTTGTAGACGTTGCGGGCGTACATCTCGCTGGCATGCACCGCGCCCTGGCTGGCCAGGTTGAGCGGGCCATCGATGACCACGCCGTCCAGATCCACTACTTCGCCCGGCTGGGTGGCTTCGCAGTTGCCGCCGGTTTCGGCGGCGAGATCGACGATCACGCTGCCCGGCTTCATCCCCCGCGCCATCGCGGTACTGACGATTTTCGGCGCGGGCCGCCCGGGCACCGCGGCGGTACAGATCACGACGTCCACCGTGCGCAGGTGCTCGCCAAGGCGGCGCTGCTGCTCGGCACGCTCTTCATCGGTCAACGGCCGCGCATAGCCGCCTTCGCCGACCGCGCTCACGCCCAGATCCAGGAATTTGCCGCCCAGCGATTCGATCTGCTCGCGGGTTTCCGGGCGCACATCGAAGCCTTCCACCTGCGCGCCGAGACGGCGGGCGGTAGCAATCGCCTGCAGGCCGGCCACACCCGCACCGACCACCAGCACCTTGGACGGACGGATCGTGCCGGCGGCGGTGGTGAGCATCGGGAAGAAGCGCGGCGCACGCTGGGCGGCGATCAACGTGGCTTTGTAACCGGCCATGCCGGCCTGCGAACTGAGCACGTCCATCGATTGCGCCCGCGTGGTGCGCGGCAAGCGCTCCAGCGGAAACGCCTGCAGGCCGCGCGACTGGATCAGGCCCGCCCGCTCGGCGTCGGCCTGCGGGTGCAGCATGCCGATCAGGCTGGCACCGGCTTTCAGCCGGGCAAGGCGGTCATTGGACGGGGGCTGCACGCACAGCACGAGGTCGGCCTGGGCCAGGCGGGTGTCATCGGCGGGCTGCGCGCCCACGTCCTGATACACCGCATCGGGGAAGCCCGCCGCCACCCCGGCACCGGGCTCGAATGCGACGCTCGCCCCCAGCGCGATCAATTTGCGCGCCGTTTCCGGCGTCATCGCCACGCGCCGTTCTCCCGGCGCATGTTCCTTTACCACCAACACCTCGACAGCCATGCCTGTCCCCGACGATCAGCGGATTGTGGGCTGATCGTAACCTGATCGTCAGGCCAGGGTGGCCCCCGGGGTCAATGCACGGTGGCGTTCTTGGTATCCAGGCGATCGATCACGCCCTGCATGGCACTGTCGAAGGCCCCATCGTCGATATGCGCGCGCAGGCGACCCAGGCGCACCATCACCGCCAGTTCTTCCGGCGAGGCGACGCAGAACCGCACGCCGCGCCGGTTGACGAACAGCAGGCGCTGGGAAATCGGACTGACCCAGGACAGCTTGCCCGCCTGCACCTTGCCGTCCTTGTCGACGAAATCCAGCCAGCTGCCGATCTCCAGGCCGCGGAAGCGGTCGGCATCGGCATTGTCGAAATCGCTGACATCCACCTTGCTGCCCAGCTCCACCGCCGCCGATTCCTGCGCCGGCGGCGAAGGCAACGCCACCTGCGGCAGCTCGGGCAGCGCGCGTTCGAGTTCGGGGCGCGATTCGGCGATGCCCTGCAGGGTGTCGTGCAGCGCATCGATGGCACTGGTCGCCGCGTCGGCATGCACACCCACGCTGGCGAATACCTTGCGCAGCGCGGGGTGCCAGGCCTGCAGCCACGGCTTGCCGACGATATGCCGGCGCGCCTCGGCCACTTCATCCAGGATCCCATCGGCCAGGCTCAGTGCCTCGCCGACCGAGGCGCCGTCTTCGCCTTCGCGCAGCACGGTCAGGGTCAGGTGGTGCTGCCACGGCTGGCGCAGGAATGCACCGATCGCCTGCGGCAAGGTGGTGTCGCCAATCCGCCGGTCCAGTTCGGTGCTGGCCCGCTGGCGCGCCATTTCGAGCTTTTCCTGGCCGCGCTGGGTCTCGGCGGCACGGCGCTCGGCGATCTCGATCCGGCGCCGGTGCTGGGTCAGGAACTCGCGGAATTCTTCTTCCAGGGTCAGGAAGATGGCCAGGTTCTCGTTGAACTCGGCCACCAGGCGCTCGATGATCTCCTCGACCTTGCCCATCAGCACGCGCTCGGCCTGGCTCTCGCCGGTGTTGCCTTCGCAGGCCTCGGCCAGCGAATTGAGCAGCTTGCGCGCCGGGTGGGTCTTCTGCACGAACATGCGGCGGTCGAGCATGGCGACCTTGACGAAGGGCACCACCAGCCGGCCGATCAGCTCGCGCGAGCGGCCCTCCAGGTCCCGCTCATCGAGCATCACGTCGAACAGCATGCCGACCAGATCGATCGCATCCTCGTCCTGCGGGTCCAGCCGCGCCTGCGCGGGATCGACCCCGAGCCGGGTCGCGCCGGACAGCACTTCGCTCTTCAGGCGCTGCGCCAGCGACTCACCGTCTTCACCGATCGCCGCGCGCAGGGTCGCGCTGGGCGTGGCCTGCAGCAGTGACAGCACCGACATCATTTCGCGCTGGCTCAGCGGCCGCTGCTGGCCGACCGCGACGCTGGCCGCCGAGGTGGCGTCCTCGCGCACATGGCGGGTCTGCTGCAGCAGTTCATGCAGGGCATCGAGCAGCATGCCCTGGTTGCCCCCAGGGCTGTCACCGCCCTCGCCATGTCCCTCGTGCGCGGCATGCCCGCCGCCCTGGAGGCGGCCACGGCTCTCGGCCCAGCGGTCGGCGAAGCGGCGGGCCCAGGCCGGTGCCTGGCCCTCTTCGCCCGCCGATCCCATGCTGCTCTCGGGCTCAAAACCCTCGAACGCATCGCGGTCCTCGCGCGGTGGCGATGGCGCGCGCGGGGCAGGCCGGCGCGCGGCCATCTGCGGCATCACGCCCGCTGCGACCAGTTGTTCATCCAGATACTCGTAACGCTTGCCGATCGGCTGCTGCAGATCGCGCTCGCACAACTTGATGAGCACCAGCCGCACTTCCGGGGCCAGTTCACAATCGGCGAAGGCCTCGTGGATCGCCACACCGAGGTGCTCGGGGCTGATCGGATTGGTATCGGCCTGCAGTTCCAGCCCCCCGGCGATCATGCCCAGGCGGCGGTCCAGACGCGACAGTACCGGCTTGAAGTCACGCAGCAGCACGGTGGCGAAATTGCGCACCGCCAGCCGGGACTCCAGCACGTGTTCGGGCACCAGGCTCAGGCCATCCTCGATCTGGCCGGCCAGGGTGGCTTCGGCCGACAGCGGCTCGCCCCGCTCCAGCGCCTCCCAGGCCTGGGCCAGGTGGGCGCGGAAGCCGGCCACGATGTCGTCCCGGCGGCGGCGCAGCTCGCGCATACCATCCAGGAACAGCAACTGCGACGCGCCGGCGGTACCGGCACGGTCGAACAGCACGTCGTCGAAGCGCGCCAGCACCGTCGAGAACGACTCGACCAGCCCCGGCAGCACGGCCTCACGGGCCATCGTCAACAACGCCGGGTCACGGCCCGGGTGCCCCCCTACATTGGGCGTGGCAATCATGCGAAAAGGCTCCCCACCCTCGCAGGCACTGAGTACAACATGGAAACAACGATCGCCGGCGCACCCCATGCGCCCACGTTCGGATGGTAGGCCGGCCGACCGGTCAGAGACAGTGAAACAGTCGACACTTTAAACCTCGTTACCGGTGGCCCGGCAGGCTTTGTATCGTAAGCGCAGCAGGCCCCGGAAGCGAGTACAGCCACGTGAAGGAAGTCCGCTGATTAGGTGATGTTCATCACGTTTTGTCGCAAATTGCACCGAGATCGCCCAAGGCCGTGTCACAAACGGTCGCGACTATAATCGGGGCACCGTGAAGCCAGATCGAGAGCCCATGTCCGTCCCCCCCGCGCTGCATGCCCTGGACGCCCGCCGTTCGGTCCCCGCCAAGCAACTCGGCGAGCCCGGCCCCGACCCGGCGACCCTGATGCGGATGCTGAGCTCGGCCGTACGCGTGCCCGACCACGGCAAGCTGGTGCCCTACCGCTTCCTGCGGATCACCGGCGATGCGCGTCACAGTCTGGGTGCGTTCCTCGCCGAGCGCGCCGTCCAGCGCGATCCCCAGGTGTCGCCGGCCCAGCTGGACAAGGACCGCCAGCGTTTCTCCCATGCCCCGCTGATCATCACCGTCATCGCCAGCCCGCGCCCGAACCCCAAGGTGCCCGAGGCCGAACAGCTGATGACCGCCGGCTGCGTCTGCTTCGCCCTGCTGCAGGCCGCGCAGGCGCTCGGCTTCGGCGCCCAGTGGCTGACCGCCTGGATGGCCTTCGACCCGTCCGTGCATGCCCACCTGGGCCTGGCCGAGGGCGAGCAGATCGCCGGCTTCATCCATATCGGCACGCCGAAGACCGCGGTTCCCGAACGCGAGCGCCCGGATCCGGCCGCGCTGCTGCAGGACTGGGAGGGCTGAGATGTCCGCCCTTGCCGCCGGCCCCGTCATGGGGCCCCCGCCGCTGCGTGCGCCGCTGTACCTGGTCGACGCCAGTCTGTACGTGTTCCGCGCGTGGCATTCGATGCCCGATGAGTTCCAGGATCAGCAGGGCTGGCCGACCAATGCCGTGCACGGCTTCGCGCGCTTCCTGCTCGACCTGCTCGAGCGCGAACGCCCCGCCAACATCGCCATCGCCTTCGATGAAGCCCTGGACAGCTGCTTCCGGCACCGGATCTACGCGGCCTACAAGGCCAACCGCGACCCCGCGCCGGACGCGCTGCGCCGCCAGTTCGCCCACTGCAAGGCGCTGTGCACCGCGCTCGGCCTGGCGGTGCTGGCCCACCACGAGTACGAGGCCGATGACCTGATCGGCAGCGCCCTGCACGCGCGCCGCGATGCCGGCATGCGCGGGGTGATCATCTCCGCCGACAAGGACCTCTCGCAGCTGCTGTTCGAGCATGACGAACAGTGGGATTACGCGCGCAATCAGCGCTGGGGCATGGCCGGTGTCAAAGCCCGCCACGGCGTGCATGCGCACCAGATCGCCGATTACCTGGCCCTGTGCGGTGATGCGGTCGACAACATCCCCGGCGTGACCGGCGTGGGCGCCAAATCCGCTGCGGTGCTGCTGGCCCATTTCGGCAGCCTGGACGTGCTGTACGAGCGTCTGGATGAAGTGCCCTTCCTGCGCCTGCGCGGCGCGGCGCAGATGGCCGTGCGGCTGCGCGAACAGCGCGAGCATGCGCTGCTGTGGCGCCAGCTGACCACCATCGCGCTGGATGCGCCGCTGGACGGTGCCGCCGTCGATTTCAGCCGGGGCGTGGCCGATGCACAGATGCTGCAGGGCCTGTGCGATGCACTGCGGTTCGGGCCGTTGACCCGGCGCCGCCTGTTCACCGCCGCCGGCCTGTCCGATTCCTCTTCCATTGCCAGCGAGTTCGCATGAGCCCCACTACGCAAGCCCCCAAGGTCGTTTTTGAAGGCAAGTACCAGCGCATGGTCGTGCGCGGCACGTGGGAGTACAGCGAGCGCACCCACGCCGGCGGTCTGGCCGCGATCATCATCGCCGTCACCCCGGACGACACGGTGCTGTTCGTCGAACAGTTCCGCGTCCCGCTGCAGGCCAGGACCATCGAGATGCCGGCCGGTCTGGTTGGCGACATCGATGCCGGCGAGTCGATCGAGGTCTCGGCCGTGCGCGAGCTGGAGGAAGAAACCGGCTGGACCGCCGACCACGCCGAGGTGCTGATGATCGGCCCGACCTCCTCTGGGGCCAGCAGCGAAAAGATCGCCTTCGTGCGTGCCACCGGCCTGCGCAAGGTCGGTGAGGGCGGTGGCGATGCCAGCGAAGACATCACCGTGCACGAGATTCCGCGCGCCCGCGCCGCCGCCTGGCTGGTCGAGAAAATGGGCCAGGGTTACGAGCTGGACGCCAAGCTGTGGGCTGGCCTGTGGATGATCGAACACCACCTGGACGGCACCCCGCGTGGCTGATGCGTTTGCCCCTCCGCACACGGGTGCGTCACTGCTCGGGCCGTCCGACCCGGCACCGTTCACCGTGCATCAGGCGCAGGGTCGCTCGTCGTACCTGCTGATCGCCGACCACGCCGGCCAGCGGGTGCCGGCGGCCCTGGCCGACCTTGGCTTGCCGCAGGCCGAGCTGGACCGTCACATCGGTTGGGACATCGGCATCGCCGGCGTCACCGTGGAACTGGCGCGCCTGCTCGATGCGTGGGCGATCACGCAGACGTACTCGCGGCTGGTGATCGACTGCAACCGGCCGCTGGCTTCGCCCACGCTGATGCCGGCGGTCAGCGATCTCACCGTGGTTCCCGGCAACCAGCGCCTGTCCGTGCTGCAGCGCCAGCAGCGCATCGACGCGATCCATGCGCCCTACCATGCACGCATCGATGCCGAGCTGGACACGCGCCAGGCGCAGGCCCGGCCGACGTTGCTGGTGATGATGCACAGCTTCACCCCGGTGATGAACGACGCTGTGCGGCCTTGGCATGCCGGCGTGCTTTACCACCGGGACACGCGTTTTGCGCTTGCGCTGCTGCAGGCGCTGCGCGAGGAAGGCGACCTGGTGGTGGGCGACAACCAGCCCTACGCGGTCAGCAGCACCAGCGACTATGCCGTGCCGGTGCATGGCGAAGGCCGCGGGCTGGTGCACGTGGAGCTGGAGATCCGCCAGGACCTGATTGCCGATGCCGCCGGGCAGTCGGCGTGGGCGCAGCGCTTGGCCCGCATCTTTACTGCACTGCAGCCGCAGCTGGACGCCTTGCCGCCTGTGTAGGGCGTACTGTCAACCGGTACTGGTAGTGCCGGCCGCTGGCCGGCAACCGCAGGTCACGCCAAGGTCGGCGTATCCATCCACGGAAACGCGCGGTATCCCCGTATTTCCAGCGCGATGCCGGCGGCCTGGAACGGCGCGGCAATGGCAGCGGCGCGCATGCGTTCCAGGTCACGCCCGAGGTCCATCGGCAAGGCGCGGCACCATGCCAGCGCCTGGCCCACCGGAACATCCAGCACCGCTGCAACGATGCGGGCAGCGTCCTTCACCATCGATGCCGGGCACTGCACCAGCGCCAGATCGAACGTGGCGAAGACCCCCGGTCCGACGCCGCGCACACGCGCGGCCTGCTGGTCTTCCACGGATGCCTGGTCCAGGGCTTCATCGATGCCCGCCACCTGCGCGAACGCGTCGTACTCGCTGTAGTACGCCAGCGCCTGCGCGTAGTCATCCAGTGTGGACAGTGGACGCTGGCGCTTCTGCACCTCCAGCACATCGGCGAAGGTGGCGGCCTCCAGATACGTGCTCAGCGCATGCTGGGCGGTGAATGCTTCCACGCGGGCGTCGTCATGCTCAGCGTCATGGTCGGACAACCAGAACACGGCATCACGTTCGTCGCCGTCGGTGGCATAGACCCAGCCATACCGGTCCCACACCTCCCGATCGTTGCTGCATCCCGCGATCGCCTCAAGCGTCTGGCCCAGACTGAGCAGATTGGTCATCGCCTTATCCTTCACTCGCGCACACCGGTGCCGGCGTCGCCGCATCGTGCTGCGGCCGCAGCCACAGCGCCACGCCCACACCCAGCAGCGCGAACAACGCCGCACCGTACTGCGCATGGATCATGCCCTGCAGCGCCGCCTCACTGCTGGCGCCGGTGCTGCCACGACCCGCATTGGCCAACATCACCAGCAACGCCAGGCCCAGCGCGCCGCCAATCTGCTGCGCCGTGGCAGCCATGCCCGAGGCCACGCCCTGCTGCGCGGCCGGCACGCCCTGCCCGGCCACGATCCACATCGCCGTCCAGGTGATGCCCTGGCCGAGGCTGAGCACCACGATGCCCGGCAGCAGCGCCCAATAGGTCGCGCCATACGGCAGCGCGACGGCGACCGCGGCGATGCCGATCGCGCCGGCCAGCATGCCCACCGTCAGCACCTGGCGCGGCGAACGCTGCGCGAGCATGCGCTCGGCGATACGGATGCCAAACGTGCACACCAGGGTCGGTGGCAGGAACGCCAGGCCCGCCTGCAGCGCGCTCCAGCCGTAGCCATCCTGGTAGTACAGCGCCAGGAAGTAGTACTGCACGCCGTAGCTGCTCATGAACAGCATCGTCAGCAGCATCGCCGCACGCAGACTGCGCAGGCGCAGCAGCGCGAACTGCATCAGCGGGTCGCGGCTGCGGCGTTCGATCTGCACGAAGGCGGCCAGCATGACTGCCGACACGACCAGGCAGATCAGCGTGCGTGGTGCCAGCCAGCCCCACTCCGGACCCTGCACCAGGGTGGTCACCAGCAGGCTGCCGCCGAGGGTCACGGTGAGGCAGCCGGCCAGATCGAACGAGCGGCCCGCCAGCGGCGCGGGATCGCGCGGCAGCCACCAACCGCCGAGCAGCGCGCAGCCGCCGGCGAACGGCACGATCACCAGCAGGACCGAGGCCCAGCCGAAGCTCTGGGTCAGCACGCCACCGAGCAGCGTGCCCAAGGCCAGGCCGCCGGCGCTGGCCATCGACCAGATCGCCAGCGCGCGGTTGCGCGGCGCACCTTCGGCGTAGATCGTGTTGATCAGCGCCAGCGTGGCCGGGAACAGCAACGCCGCGCCGATGCCCTGCACCGCGCGGGCCGCGATCAGCAACCACGCACTGTTGCTGAACCCGCCGACCAGCGAGGCCAGCGCGAACAGCGCCATGCCCAGCCGATAGACCCGGCGGCGACCCAGCAGGTCGGCCGCACGGCCGCCAAGCAGCAGGCACCCGCCGAACGCCACCGTGTAGCCGCTGACGATCCACTGCAGCTGCTGGGCATTGATGCGCAGCTGCGCGCCCATCTCGTGCAGGGCCACGAAGATGATCGTGGAGTCCAGCGCGATGATCAGCTGGGCGGTGGCCAGCAAGGTCAGGGCCAGGCGCGGAAATGCGGGCGCCGGCGCGCCAGCGGGGGACAGGGGGGAGGTCATGCCGACTCGGTACTGCGTAAGAAGGTGGGCAGTCTCATTGATGACGCTGCAGAAATAAACCCGGATACTTCGATATCTGTCATGCATATCCGCATGAATCGGAGAAATCCATGGACCTCAACGCCGTGCACATGCTGGTGCAGGTGGCCGACGCACGCAGCTTCACCGTCGCCGCCGGGCAGCTGGGCATCAGCCAGTCCGGGCTGTCGCGGGCGATCAGCCGGCTGGAGAGCGCGCTGGGGGTGCGACTGCTCCACCGCAACACCCGCAACGTCAGCCTGACCCCGGATGGCCGCCAGTTCGTCGAGCACTGCGCGCCGCTGCTGAGTGGGCTGGAGGATGCCGAGCGCCGGCTGGGCGATCGCCCCTCCACGCCCTCGGGCGTGTTGAAACTGACGGCGCCCTCGATGTTCGGGCGCAAGGTACTGGTGCCGCTGGCCGGGCAGTTGATGGCGGCGCACCCGCAGCTGCAGTTCGAGCTGGTGCTCAACGACCGGCTGGTCGACCTGGTCGAAGAAGGCTTCGATGCCGCACTGCGCACCGGGCCGATCAGCGACGTGCGCATGGTGGCGCGGCCCCTGCGGCCGTTGCACTGGGTCACGGTCGCCTCCCCCGCCTACATCGTGCAGCACGGGGAACCGGCCACGGTCGATGCGCTGCACGATCACGCCTGCCTGGCGGTGCGCAATCTGCGCAGCGGGCGGCTGGTGGATTGGCAGTTCCGCGAGGCCGAGGGCCAGCTGCGCGAGTTCACGCCGCCGGCGCGGATGGTGTTCGACAGCGGCGATCCGCTGGTGGAAGGCGCGCTGGCCGGGATCGGCATCGTGCAGGTAATGGATTTCGCGGTGGCCGATGCGTTGGCCGACGGGCGGCTGCAGCGGGTGCTGCAGCCCTTCGAGGGCCGCAGCCGGGTGCTGTCGCTGGTCTATCCACCCTCACGGCAGGCCTCGCCGAAGCTGCAGGTGCTGGCGGAGGCGTTGTTGGGCGGTGATTGGTAACCCGCCGCATCACGACCAACGGTCGTGATCCACCGCGCGACGTCAGGGGGTGAGCCGGTAGGTGCCGACCGTTGGTCGGCACGCCTCCATCAACCCGCGAACCGATCCGTCGCGCGCACCAGCGCGTCGACGTTCTCGGCTTCGAAGGCGGAGTGGCCCGAGGCCGGGCTGATCTCCAGCGTCGAGTTCGGCCACGCCTTGTGCAGCTCCCACGCGCTCTGCAGCGGGCAGACCACGTCGTAGCGGCCGTGCACGATCACGCCCGGGATATCGGCGATGCGGTGCGCGTCGCGCAGCAGCTGTTCTTCCACCTCGAAGAAGCCGCCGTTGACGAAGTAGTGGTTCTCGATGCGGGCAAAGGCCAGCGCGAACTGCGGGTCCTGGTGGCTGTTCACGAAGTCGTCGTCCACGTGCAGGAAGCTGGTCGCCCCTTCCCACACGCTCCACGCCTTGGCCGCGGCCAGGCGGGTGGCTTCATCGTCGCTGGTCAGGCGGCGGTGGAAGGCGGAGATCAGGTCGTGGCGCTCCACGGCCGGGATCGGCTTGAGGTAGTGTTCCCACGCATCCGGGAACAGACGGTTGGCGCCTTCCTGGTAGAACCACTCCAGCTCCCAGCGGCGCAGCATGAAGATGCCGCGCAGCACCAGCTCGGTCACGCGCTGCGGGTGGGTCTGCGCGTAGGCCAGCGCCAGCGTCGAGCCCCAGCTGCCGCCGAACACCTGCCAGCGCTCCACCTTGAGGTGCTCGCGCAGTTTCTCGATATCGGCGACCAGGTCCCAGGTAGTGTTGTCGACCAGGTCCGCGTGCGGCGTGGAGCGGCCGGCACCGCGCTGGTCGAACAGGATGATCCGGTACTTGGCCGGGTCGTGGAACTGGCGCATTTTGTCGCTGCAGCCGCCGCCCGGGCCACCGTGCAGCATCACCACCGGCTTGCCGTCGGGATTGCCGCACTGCTCGAAGTACAGCGTGTGGCGGTCATCGACCTTCAGGGTGCCGACGTCGTAAGGGGTGATGGCGGGATACAGCGTACGCATGACAGGAACTCCGTGTGGAATGACAGTCGCCGCATCACGCTGCGCGGCGGCCCGGTGGACAGGTCATTCTAGCCCCGGGGTCGCATCAGGGCCGGCACGCACTCAGGCGGGCAGACAGCCCAGGCTCACCCGGTCACGCTGTTCCAGATCGTGCTCGGTGGCGACCGACTGGAAACCGGCGTCCCGCAGCAGCGCGCAGATCGCCTCGCTCTGGTCCCAGCCGTGTTCGATCAGCAGCCAGCCGCCGGGAAGCAGGTGCGCTGTCGCACCGTCGATGATCTGGCGGATGTCGTCCAGCCCATCAAGGCCGGAGGCCAGCGCGGTGGCCGGTTCAAAGCGCAGGTCGCCCTGGGCCAGGTGCGGGTCGTCGCTGGCGATGTACGGTGGATTGGTCGCGATCAGATCGAAGCGCTCACCCGTCAGCGGGGCGTACCACGCGCCCTGCCGGAAGCTGACGTTGCCCAGTGCGTGGCGCTGCGCGTTGCGTGCCGCGACCGCCAGGGCCGCCTCACTGAGGTCGGTCGCGACCACCTGGGCCTGCGGGCGTTCGCTGGCCAGCGCCAGCGCGATCGCGCCACTGCCGGTGCCAAGGTCCGCGACCCGCAAGGCGGTAGCTTCGGGCAACCGTGTCAGCGCCAGCTCGACCAGCAGCTCGGTCTCCGGGCGCGGGATCAGGGTGGCGGGGCTGACCTCCAGATCCAGGGTCCAGAAGCCGCGGCGGCCCAGCAGGTACGCCACCGGCTCACCGGCCAGGCGTTTGGCCAGCAGCGCCTCGAACGCCGCCACCTGCGCCGGCTCGACCGGATCGGTGGCATGCGCGAACAGCCAGCTGCGCTCGCGTTCCAGCACCTGCAGCAACAGCAGCTCCGCTTCGTGCCGGCCTTCCGCGCCGGGCAGTCGGGTGGCGGCATCGGCGAGCAGCTGGCGGACGTGTGGCGGGGTGGCGGTCATGGCGGGACGGAGCAGCATCGGGGCGCGCAGTGTAGTGCACCGGCCCCTGCCCCCCGGGTGCGCGCGACGGCCGTCCGCGACCGGCAGCATGATTGAATCAAGGCATGGCAAATCACATATGCATGCAAATGCACTATCGATTTCTGGCTGCTATCGGGCCGTATCGACACCGCGTTGCCTGCGATCGTTCAGCTTTCCCTCGCGACGGATATGCAGAAGCTATTGCACTGATCACGCATCCCGGCGCGCTGGTCATTGCGCTGCAACGGTTTTGACGGATCTGGCCCTCACCCTTCATCGCAGGATCAGACCAATTTGATAGTCTATGACTATCGTATAGATGCAATCAATGGATTGTCCTTATGGGAATGGAGCCGCTAACCTGTGTTGGTCGCTTCACCCACCCCCTTCACCAAGAGGAACAACGATGTCGCTCATCAACACCCAGATCCAGCCGTTCGAAGCCAACGCCTACCAGAACGGCGAGTTCATCAAGGTCTCCGACAGCACCCTGAAGGGTCACTGGTCCGTGCTGATCTTCATGCCGGCCGCGTTCACCTTCAACTGCCCGACCGAGATTGAAGACGCCGCCGATCATTACGCCGAGTTCCAGAAGGCTGGCGCCGAGGTCTACATCGTCACCACCGACACGCACTTCTCGCACAAGGTGTGGCACGAAACCTCGCCGGCCGTCGGCAAGGCCCAGTTCCCGCTGGTCGGCGATCCGACCCACCAGCTGACCAACGCCTTCGGCGTGCACATTCCGGAAGAAGGCCTGGCCCTGCGCGGCACCTTCATCATCAACCCGGAAGGCGTGATCAAGACGCTGGAGATCCACTCCAACGAGATCGCCCGTGACGTCTCCGAGACCCTGCGCAAGCTGAAGGCTGCCCAGTTCACCGCCGCCAACCCGAACCAGGTGTGCCCGGCGAAGTGGAAGGAAGGCGAAAAGACCCTGACCCCGTCGCTGGACCTGGTCGGCAAGATCTAAGCCGCTCCTCACCCCCATCCCCGCCCGCCGGGGATGGGGGTGAACCCAAGCCGGTGCCCCACGCGCCGGTTTCGGTTCACCCCCATGTCGCGCAGATGCACCCGCGGGGTGCGTCGACGCTGCCCCCTTGCCTGATTCAAGGAGTTTTTCGATGTTGGATGCCAACCTCCAGTCCCAGCTGAAGACCTATCTGGAACGTGTCACCCGTCCGATCCAGATCACGGCGCACGTGGATGACGGCGCCAAGTCGCAGGAAATGCTCGAGCTGCTGAACACGCTGACCACGCTCTCCACGCAGGTCCGCCTGGACGTGCGTCGCGACAGCAGCGAGCGCACGCCCTCGTTCGCGCTGACCACGCCGGGCCAGGACATCCACCTGGCCTTCGCCGGCCTGCCGATGGGCCATGAGTTCACCTCGCTGGTGCTGGCCCTGCTGCAGGTCGGTGGTCACCCGTCCAAGGCCACCGCCGAGCTGATCGAGCAGGTGCGCAATCTCGAGGGCGAATACCGCTTCGAAACCTATTTCTCGCTGTCCTGCCAGAACTGCCCGGACGTGGTCCAGGCACTGAACCTGGCGGCGGTGCTGAACCCGCGCATCCAGCACGTCGCGATCGACGGCGGCCTGTTCCCGGCCGAGGTCGAAGCGCGCCAGATCATGTCGGTGCCGACCGTGTACCTCAACGGCGAGGTGTTCGACCAGGGTCGGATGTCGCTGGAGCAGATCGTGGCCAAGCTCGACACCGGCAGCAGCAAGCGCGATGCCGAGAAGCTCAGCGCCAAGGCGGCCTTCGATGTGCTGGTCGTGGGCGGTGGCCCGGCCGGCGCGGCCGCGGCGATCTATGCCGCACGCAAGGGCATCCGCACCGGTGTGGCGGCCGAACGCTTCGGTGGCCAGGTGCTGGACACCATGGCGATCGAGAACTTCATCTCCGTCAAGGAGACCGAAGGTCCGAAGCTGGCCGCCGCGCTGGAACAGCATGTGCGCGAGTACGAGGTGGACATCATGAACCTGCAGCGCGCCACCGCGCTGGTCCCCGCCGGCGATGACGGTCTGGTCGAGATCAAACTGGAGAACGGCGCGTCGCTGAAGTCGCGTTCGGTGATCCTGTCCACCGGTGCGCGCTGGCGCCAGATGAACGTGCCCGGCGAAGATCAGTACCGCAACAAGGGCGTGGCGTACTGCCCGCATTGCGATGGTCCGTTGTTCAAGGGCAAGCGCGTGGCGGTGATCGGCGGTGGCAACTCCGGCGTGGAAGCGGCGATCGATCTGGCGGGTCTTGTGACGCATGTGACCCTTCTGGAATTTGATGACAAACTGCGGGCCGATGAAGTACTGCAGAAGAAGCTGCGCAGCCTGGGCAACGTCACCATCATCACCAGCGCCCTGACCCAGGAAGTGCTGGGCGATGGCCAGAAAGTGACGGGCCTGGTCTACCAGGACCGCGTCGGTGGCGATTCGCACCGGGTGGAACTGGAAGGCATCTTCGTGCAGATCGGTCTTCTGCCGAATACCGAATGGTTGAAGGACACGGTGGCGCTGTCACCGCGTGGCGAGATCCTGATCGATGACCGCGGCCAGACCAGCGTGCCGGGTGTCTTCGCCGCAGGCGATTGCACAACCGTTCCGTACAAGCAGATCGTCATCGCGATGGGCGCCGGTTCCACTGCGGCACTGAGCGCCTTTGATCACCTGATCCGCACCTCCGTTCCCAAGAGCAGCGGCGCTGTCGCCGAAGCTGCCTGAAACGTTTCGGTTCCCGGTTCGCCGGGAACCTTGTCTGTCTGCTGGGTAGCCACGCCATCACCCGGTCCATTGCCGTGAGAGGTCCAAGGAAATGAACCTACGTGATTTGAAGTATCTGGTGGCGCTGGCCGACCACCGCCATTTTGGCAAGGCGGCCGCCGCCTGCTTCGTCAGCCAACCCACCCTGTCCACCCAGATCCGCAAGCTCGAGGACGAGCTGGGTCTGCCGCTGGTGGAACGCGCACCGCGCAAGGTCATGCTGACCCCGGCCGGGGTGGAAGCGGCCGCGCGTGCCCGCATCATCGTGGCCGAGGTGGAGCAGATGAAGGAAGCCGCGCGGCGCAGCCGCGATCCGGAAGCCGGCACGGTGCGGCTGGGCATTTTCCCCACGCTGGGCCCGTACCTGCTGCCGCATGTGATCCCCAACATCCGCGAACGCTTCCCGCAGCTGGAGCTGCTGTTGGTGGAGGAAAAGAGCGACGAGCTGCTGGCGCGCCTGCGCGAAGGCAAACTGGATGCGGCGTTGCTGGCGCTGCCGCTGGACGATGACCAGCTGCACGCGGAGTTCCTGTTCGAGGAGCCCTTCCTGCTGGCAGTCTCCGGGCAGCATCCGCTGGCGCGCCGCCAGCATCTGGATGTGCAGGAGCTGTCCTCGCAGAAGCTGCTGCTGCTCGAAGACGGGCATTGCCTGCGTGACCAGGCGTTGGCGGTCTGCCGGTTGTTCGGCGCCAACGAAAAGTCGGAGTTCCGCGCGACCAGCCTGGAAACGCTGCGGCAGATGGTGGCCGCCGATGTGGGCATCACCCTGCTGCCAACCCTCTCGGTCAAACCACCGGTGCCGCGTTCGGAGAACATCCGCCTGCTGGATTTCAGCGGCGATGACCGTCCCAGCCGCCGCATCGCGATGGCCTGGCGCCGCAGTTCGGCGATGACCGGCTTCCTGGAGCAGCTGGCCCAGCAGTTCAAACGACTGCCCCAGGGCCTGTTTGCGCTGGAGACCACCGATGTCCCGGACAACGGTGAGACACGCAGCGCCCGCGCAGGCTGAGCCGGACTGAACCGTCCGGCGGGGCCGATCCCCCGGACGGGTCGCATCCGTCTACGATTGTCAGCACAATAGGACGAGGCGGTGCCAGCAGGCGCCGCCTTTTGCATGGGTCTTCCACAAACGCAAGGAGCTACACCATGTCCACTTCCAGCGGACTGCCCCCTTCGATCATCGTTTCAAGTCACGACATGGACCGCCTGGACGCCATGCTCGAGTCTCCCGCCGTCAGCCAGACCCCCGCCGGGATCGCCCTGGCTGAAGAACTCAACCGGGCGACCGTTGTGGCGCCGGACCAGGTTCCCGAGGGCACCGTCATGATGCATTCGCGCGTGGAGTGCGAAGATGAGCTGCAGAACGAGAAGCACGTTCTGACGCTGGTCTATCCGCGTGAAGCCGATGTTGAACAGGGCAAGGTATCCATCCTGGCACCGGTGGGCACCGCCCTGCTTGGCCTGTCGATCGGCCAGACCATGGATTGGGTGGCACCGGGCGGGCGCAAGCTGCGCCTGCGGGTGACCGCCGTCCATCACCAGACCCACGCCTGATCCTGCCTGCTGCGATCCGCGCAGGTTCCACCGTTTCGTCCCAGGAGTTGCAATGAGCACCGTTTCGCTGTCCAAACTCTCCCAGCTGCGTGATCTGTCCGTGGTGGTTGCCGATACCGGCGACTATGAGGCGATCAAGCGCTTGAAGCCGGTCGACTGCACGACCAACCCCACCCTGGTGAAGAAAGCGCTGGACCTGCCGGTATACGCCGATCTCATCGAGAGCGCGCTGGCCTGG
>NZ_JBDJNT010000022.1:0-48827 GCF_039674525.1 Stenotrophomonas sp. TWI377 | reverse complement strand
GCTCTACCCCCATGAACCCCGGTAGAGCCGACCGTTGGTCGGCTGCCACAAACCCGGCAGAGCAACCACTACCCAGCCGCCACCCCCGGCGCCCGATTGGCCCCCGCGCCCGAAACGCGCGATAATCCGCCACCGCACCTGCGGAACGACACCCCGTCACGAGACCAGCGCACCGGTCATCGGCGGGGCTTTTTCGTTTCCGGTCGCTACAGATTCGGACAACAGGAAGATCCAATGAAGTCGATTTGCGTTTACTGTGGTTCCAACCCCGGCAGCAAGCCGGTCTACACCGAGCGCGCCATCGCGCTGGGCGACCGCATCGCCCGCGACGGCCTGCGCCTGGTCTACGGCGGCGGCAACGTCGGCCTGATGGGCACCGTGGCCAACGCCGTGCTCGCCGGCGGCGGTGAGGTCACCGGCGTGATCCCGCAGCAGCTGGCGGACTGGGAAGTGGCCCACCGTGGCCTGACCGAGCTGGAAATCGTCGGTTCGATGCACGAGCGCAAGTCGCGCATGTTCGATCTGTCCGATGCGTTCGTCGCCCTGCCCGGCGGCTTCGGCACCATGGAAGAAATCTTCGAGATGCTGACCTGGCGCCAGCTGGGCATCGGCAACAAGCCCTGCGCGTTCCTGGATGTGGACGGCTTCTATGCCCCGCTGATCGGCATGATCGATCGCATGGTCGAAGAGCGCTTCCTGCACCCGGCCCAGCGCGCGGACCTGTGGTATGGCTCGGACATCGATGAAATGCTGGCCTGGATGCGTGCCTACGAGCCGGCGCAGGCCTCCAAGTGGATCGACGAAAAGCGGGCCAACGCGCTGCGTTGATGCCTGCGGCCCCGCGACGGTTCAGGCCGTCGCGGGGGTCACCATCGGGGCCGGCCGGCCGAGCAGATAGCCCTGGCCGTAATCGCAGCCGAGCTGCAGCAGCGTATCGTGCTGGGCCTGGGTTTCGATGCCCTCGCCCACCGTTTCGATGCCCAGCGTGCGCGCCAGTGACAGCACGCCCTGCACCAGCGCGTGCGTGCTCTGCATGTCATGGCCGTGCAGGCCGGCGATGAAGGATTGGTCGATCTTCAGCGTCGAGATCGGGAACCGGTGCAGGTAGGACAGCGCCGAGAAGCCGGTGCCGAAATCATCCAGCTGCACCAGCACCCCGCGCTCACGCAGGGTCTGCAGGATGCGCAGCGTGCGCGGGCCATCATCCAGCAGCGCCACCTCGGTGATCTCCAGCCGCAACCGGTGCGGATCGGCGCCGGCCGCTTCGATCAGGCCGAACAGGCGCGTACTGAAATCGGCCGAGCGGAAGTGCCGCGGCGACACATTGACGGACAGATACCCACGGCCACCGCGCGCGAGCTGGGTGATCACCTGTTCGTACAGCAACCAGTCCACCTGTTCGATCAGGCCGCTCTCTTCGCCCAGATCCAGGAACGCACTCGGCAGCAGCAGCCCGCGGCGCTCGTGCTGCCAGCGCAACAGTGCTTCGTGGCCGACCAGCTCACCATCGCTGAGCCGCACGATCGGCTGATAGAACGGCATGAAATCCCGGTTGATGATGGCCCGGCGCAGGTCCGCCTCCAGGTCCAGGCTGCGCAGTGCCTGCTCGCGCATCGCCTCATCGAACACGGCGCAGCGATCATTGCCCTGCGCCTTGGCGCGGTACATCGCCGCATCCGCATCGCGCACCAGTTCCTCGCCGTTGCGGTAACGCGGGTTCCACATGGCGATACCCAGGCTGCCCGAGGGGAACAGTTCGCGCCCCTTCACCCACATCGATTCTTCCAGCGCCACCAGCATGCGCTGGGAAAACTCCAGCGCCGAGGCCAGGCCATCGCCGCACTGGAGCAGGATCGCGAACTCATCCCCGCCCAGCCGTGCGACCACATCCTGTGCGGAGATCATCGAGACGATGCGCTTGGCCACCTCCACCAGCATCTGGTCACCAGCAGCATGGCCGATGCTGTCATTGACCAGCTTGAACCGGTCCAGGTCCAGGAACAGCACGGCAAAGCCCTGGCTTTCGTTGTCGCGCGCACGCACGATCGCGTCTTCCAACCGGTCCAGCAGATGCAGGCGATTGGGCAGTCCAGTCAGCGCGTCGTGCATGGCCTGGTGGGTGAGGCGCTGTTCGGCACGCAGGCGCTCGCCGATCTGGCCCAGCAGCTTGTCGTTGACGTCGGCCAGCTCGCGGGTGCGCTCGTCCACGCGCTTTTCCAGATCGGCATGCGCGTTGCGCAACCGCTCCTGGTCACGCTGGCGCGCCAGTCCGTTGCCGATGTTCTGTGCCACGAAGGTCAGCAGCCGCTGGTCGTGCACGGTGAACACCACCTCCGGTGAATAACTCTGCACCACGATCACGCCGACCACATCGTCATCACTCAACAACGGCACACCCAGCCAGCAGTTCGAGCGCGCACCGAACTCGCGCACCACGCCACTGTCGCGCATCGCATCGATGCGCTCACGCGTGGCCAGCAGCGGTTGCCGGTTGCGCACGATGAACTCGGTCAGGCCTTCGCTGAAGGGCCGTGGTGCGCGCGAGGGGTTGTACTCATCCACCGAGTACACGAACTCCAGCCCATCCCCGCGTTCATTGACCAGCGCGATATAGAAGTTGCGCGCATCCAGCAGCGTGCCGACGACGCCATGTACCTGGCCGTAGTACTGCGACAGCGACTCGGCGCTCATCGCCAGCTCGGCGATGTTGAACAGCGCCATCTGCAGTTTCTCAGCACGGCGGCGCTCGACCACCTCCTCCTGCAGATTGCGGTTGGCACGCTGCAGCTCGACCGTGCGGCGCTCGACCTGCCGCTCCAACTGCACCTGCGCCTGGCGCCGGTCCATCGCGGTCAGGATGTGCTGGGCGACATAGCCCAGCAGGGTGCGGTCGGCCTCGCCATAGCGCGCGCGGTGTTCGTAGCTCTGCACCACGATCGCGCCGCACACGCGCCCATCGCGCAGCATCGGCACGCCCAGCCAGTCCAGGCTTTCCGGGCCGCGCTCGGGGTCATGTTCGTCATCAAGGACGGCCAGCAGTTCCCGCGAGGGACCGCTCAACGGCTCACCATGCCGCAGCAGCGCGAAGGTGAGGCTGCGTGGCATTTCATGCTCTTCGTAGCTGCGATCCGGGTCGGCAACGAAATCATCTTTCTGATCGGCGAAATACAGGAAGCGGACCCGGTGGCGGATGTCGTCGTATTCGACGATGAAACAGTTCTGCGCGTACATCAGCGAATTGAGCACGCGATGGAAGTGGCGCAGCATCTCGGCCATTTCCAGGTCCGCACCGGCCAGATCGGCGATTTCATAGAGCGCCTGCTGCAGGCGTTTGGAGTCTTCCAGGGAGGCGATCTCGCGGCGCTGCCGCGCCAGCAGCAGGGTGCTCTGGAACAGGGAGCGCGCCAACGCCCACCAGGTGTCCGGCGGTGTCGTCCCGGCGGCCGGGGTCACGTCCAGCGTCAGGGCGGCGCCGCTGTGGTTCCAGCACTGCTGCAGCGCCATGCCGGCCGAGGCCGCCTGACGCCGCGCGGGACCAGGGCCCGCCGGCGGGCTGCGGCCCTCAGGATGGGCCAGGGCACCCTCGCCCAGCACCGGATCCGACCAGGCCAGCGTGATCGCCGCCCCTGCCGGCAACAGGGCGCACAACGCCGTGGCGACCGCGGCAGGGATCACCGCATCACCGTCCCGTTGCACTGAAGAGGTCACCATCTGGCTGGTCACGTTGCTCATCTCTCGCGTGCCGACTGCCCGGCACCGCCCCTGTCCTGCGAGCATAACGCGCGGACCGGGGGGCAATGGAAGCGCTTCAACCCCGTCCGGCGCTGCTGGACGTTGTTCGTGCTGTGCCCCAGGTCATCACCATGCCATCCCGCTCTGCCGCCCCGCGCGCCATCGACTATGCGAACACCCCCGCAGCGCTTACTCTGTGCGGCGTGGACGCCCTTGCCCTGCCGACCGATGAAGCGCTGATGCTGGCCTGGGCCGGCGGCGACCTGCGTGCATTCGAGGCGCTGTATGGCCGTCATCGCGGCCGTCTGTACAGCTTCCTGCTGCGCCAGCTGCGCGACGGCGCGCTGGCCGATGAGATGTTCCAGGACGTCTGGCAGCGCGTGATCGCTGCGCGCGCCGGCTGGCAGCCGGACGCCGCCTTCACCACCTGGCTGTTCCGGATCGCCCACAACCGCCTCAACGACCACTGGCGTGCGGCCAGGCACCGGCCTGCAGCCCCGATCGACGCCGATGAGCGGGTCGCGGCGATCGCCGATGCGCGCACGCCGGAAACCCAGCTGTCCGAGTTCGAACAACGCCGCCAGCTGCAGCTGGCCATGGAGCAGCTGCCGCCCGAGCAGCGCGAGGTCCTGCAGTTGCGCCTGGAACAGGAACTGAGCCTGGAAGAGATTGCCGAGATCACCGGTGTCGGCCGTGAGACAGTCAAATCACGGCTGCGCTATGCCATGGACAAACTGCGGACGGGGTTGAGCGGATGAACCGCCCGGATCCACTGACCCCGGAAGAACGCGAACTGGCCCGGCTGCTGGGTCGCCCGAGTGCCACCGGCCCGGCGCCGGCGATCGACGAGGCGGTGCTTGCGGCCGCCCGTACGGCAGTGGAAGCACCGGCCGCAGACGCTGCCACCTGGACGCTGCCGCCGGACACCGCCGTGCCTGCGCGACGGCCGCGCTCACGCCTGCCGGCCGTGTTCGGGCTGGCCGCCTCGGTGATCTTCGCCGTGGGCATCGCCTGGCAGCTCAAGCCCGAAGACCCGCCCGCCCCGCCGTTGGCCGAACCGGTCGCCGCAACGGCATCCAGCACCGCGGTGACCGGGACTGCGCCGGCGATGGAGGCCGCGCCGCCACCGCCCCCCGCCGCGGCACCGCCGGCGGTCCAGCAGCCGCGCGCGGCAAAGACAACGGCGCTCGAACCTGCCCCAGCCGCCGCACCGCCTGCGACCGAGCGTGGGCGGGACATGTCCTCGCCCCGCCCCGAGGCCATCGCCGCGCCCGCACCGCCCGCCCCGGCACCGGTGCAGGCCCCGGCGCCAATGAGGTCGGCCCCGGCACCGCAGGCAGCCTCGGGGTATGCCATGGACACAAGCGAACCGGCGCTGGACAGCGTCGTGGTGACCGGTTCGACGATCGAGCGCGCTGCGCCGCGTGCCGCACTCAAAAACGCACCGCCGGCCAAACCCGCACCCAGCGCTCCCGGCGTGATGCGCCGCGCCGCCGCGCCGATGGCGGCCCCCGCCTCGCCTGACGATGCCGTGCAGGCTTTGCATCAGGCCGTCGCTGCCGATGCCAGCCTGCCGCGCAAGCAGTGGCTCAAGCGCATCCGCGAGCGGCGTGATGCCGGCGATGTGGATACCGCACGTGCCAGCCTGGAGCGTTATCTGCAGCAGTACCCGGAAGTGCGCATCCCGCGCGATCTCCGCCAGCTGCTCGAGAACTGACGCGGCGCGTACGGTGATCAGGCATCCCCACTAGAATGATGGGAATGCCCGATACGCTCGCCACCCCCGTCAGCCACAGCCTGGAGATCAAGCACAGCCGCTTCATCGCCCATGCCGCGCCAATCCAGCATGCAGCCGCTGCGTTGGCGTTCCTGCAGCAGGTCGCCGTCGCCGATGCCACCCACAACTGCTGGGCCTACCGCTACGGCAACGACTACCGCTCCAGCGACGACGGCGAGCCGTCCGGCACCGCCGGACGCCCGATCCTGGCCGCCATTGATGGCCAGGGCTTCGATCGCGTGATGGTCGTGGTGACACGCTGGTACGGCGGCATCAAGCTCGGTGCCGGCGGCCTGGTCCGTGCTTATGGCGGCACTGCCGCCGAGTGCCTGCGGGTAGCCCCGCGGCTGCCCCTGATCGCCATGGCCGAGCTGGACGTGCAGGCCGGCTTCGAGGATCTGGGCCCGCTGCATGCCGCCCTGGGCGCCCATCTGGCCGAGAAAGTGGACGAAGCGTTCACCGCCGACGGCGTGAACCTGCACCTGCGCTTGCCGGCAGATCAGGTCGAACCGTTGAAAAACCGCCTCCGCGACGCCACTCGTGATCGTGTCCGTATTGAATCCCGCATCGAACCAGGCCCATCGAATGACTGACGCACCCGTTCCGAACGACACGCCGATGCGCCGATTGGGCAGCTTGAACACCTTGTGGCCGTTCGTCCGCCGGCACGTTGGGCTGTTCAGCGCCTGGCTGGTGGCCTTGGCGGTGTCCTCGGTGGCCACCCTGAGCCTGCCGGTCGCGGTGCGCCAGATGATCGACCACGGCTTCACCAGCGGCGGCCAGATCAACAAGGCCTTCGCGCTGCTGTTCCTGGTCGCGGTGGTGCTGGCCCTGGCCACCGCCGCGCGCTTCTTCTTCGTCTCGCTGCTGGGCGAAAAGGTGGTCGCCGATCTGCGCAGCCGCCTGTACGCCCATCTGATCACGCTGGGTGCCGGCTTCCACGACCGCAGCCGCAGCGGCGAGCTGGTCTCGCGCCTGACCGCCGACAGCGAACTGCTGCGCAGCGTGATCGGCTCGACCATGTCGGTGGCCCTGCGCAGCAGCGTGACCGTGGTCGGCAGCCTGGTGATGCTGTTCGTGACCAGCCCGCACCTGGCGGCGTGGTCGCTGGTCGGCATTCCGCTGGCGGTGTTGCCGATCATCATCGGCGCCCGCCGCCTGCGCAACATCGCGCGCGCCAGCCAGGACCGCATCGCCGATGCCAACAGCCTGGCCTCGGAAACCCTGGGGGCGGTACGCACCGTCCAGGCCCACGCCCGCGAACCGTATGAGCGCGGCCGCTTCAATGCCGCGCTGGGCGATGCGATCGGTGCCGCACGCCGCCGCATCCGCGCCCAGTCGATCGTCACCGCCAGCGCCATCGTGCTGGTGTTCGGCGCCATCGTCGGCGTGCTGTGGCTGGGCGCGCACGAGGTGATCGACGGCAACATGAGCGCCGGTACGCTGGGCCAGTTCGTGCTGTATGCGCTGATCGGCGGCGGTTCGGTCGGCGCGCTGGCCGAGGTCTGGAACGAGCTGCAGCGTGCGTCGGGTGGCATGGGTCGCATCGCCGAACTGCTGCAGGAAGACGTGGAGATCACTGCCCCGGCCCATCCCACCGCGTTGCCGCAGCCACTGCGCGGCGAGATCCGTTTCGAGGATGTGGTGTTCCACTACCCGCAGCGCCCGGATACCGCTGCGCTGGACCATGTGGATCTGCACGTGCGCCCGGGTGAAACGGTCGCGCTGGTCGGCCCCTCCGGCGCAGGCAAGAGCACCATCCTGTCGATGCTGCTGCGCTTCCACGATCCCGCGGCCGGTCGCATCCTGGTCGATGGCGTGGATCTGCGCGAGGTCGATCCGGCGCAGCTGCGCGAACAGCTGGCGCTGGTGCCGCAGCAGCCGACCCTGTTTGCCAGCAGTGCGTTCGAGAACATCCGCTATGGCCGCCTGGAGGCAACGGACGAGGAAGTGCAGCGCGCGGCCGAAGCCGCGGAGGCCGATGAATTCCTGCAGGCCCTGCCCGAAGGCTATGCCAGCGAGCTGGGCGAGCGCGGTGCGCGCCTGTCCGGCGGCCAGCAGCAGCGCATCGCGATCGCGCGCGCCCTGCTCAAGGACGCCCCGATCCTGCTGCTCGATGAAGCCACCAGTGCACTGGATGCACAAAGCGAGCGCGCGGTGCAGCAGGCGCTGGAGCGGTTGATGGCCGGTCGCACCACGCTGGTGATCGCGCACCGCCTGGCCACCGTGCTGAAGGCTGACCGCATCGTGGTCATGGACCACGGCCGCATCGTCGCCCAGGGCACGCATGCCGAGCTGCTGGCCGAGGGCGGTCTCTACGCCGAACTGGCGCGTCTGCAATTCATCGATTGATGACGGGCCGGTAACACCGGCCATCGCATCCTGCAGCCCTCACTGGATGCGCTGCAGGAGGTGTTTCATGTCGTTCCGACAGTTCCCCGCCACCGACGCCAACGGCGACGATTACGTCATCATCGAGTTCAAGGATGAGCAGGCAGATGCCGCTCCAGGCACCGGCCAGAGCGCGCGTTACGAGCTGGCCGATGGCCGCCATCTGATCCGCGACGGCCGTGAGTTCCGGACGGCAGGCGGCGAGCTCACCCTCGTCACCTGAGGCGTTGAAAAAAAGTTACGCGGATGTTGGTCAATTTTTGACCAAGCATCTTGACAGCCTTTTACTGCAAGGCGCGTACGCACTTATCCACATGTTTGTGCGCAGATCATCCACACCCCCTGTGGATGAATGCTGCAGCGCACCGTGTCAGCGCACCAGCACGCGGCCGATACCCGAGGCATCGATCTCGATGGCCGCCGCCTGCAGCGCGAGGGCATCGCTGCCCACCACGAACCCCACCCGGAAGTGCACCTCGCCTGCCGGCGTCCGCGAGGAATGGATCGAGGCCAGGCTGACGCCGTGCCGCTCGAACACATGCAGCAACTCACGCAGTGAACCGGGCCGGTCTTCGGGCAGGTGCACGCTGATCGCGTTGCGTTCGGTCAGATCGGCCAGCAGGTAGCCGACCCGCTCGAAGGTGTAGTTGCCGTCGGCCAGCACCTCCGCACCCATGCTGTCACGGTTGTCCAGCAGCAACTGCTGGCGGAACGCCGCGCGCGCCGCGTCATCGCCCTGCTCCAGCTGTGCCCGCAACTGCTGCAACTGCGCCAACAGGCGGTCCAGCATCGGCGCCACGTGCGGGTTGCCGAACTGGATGTCTTCGTAGATCGCCGGATTGAGCGAGAGGATGCGCGCGATGATCGCGGTATCCAGCTCGAACGAGGCCGAGCGGTACGGCATCAAGGCCGGCAAGGCACCGAGTATCGGCGCGTACTCGCGCAGCACACCGGCCTGGGCCAGGTGGGTGGCATGCACCATCGCCTGCACCAGCGCCATGACCTGGTCGTGATGCTCGGGCGTGGCACGTACGCACTCCGCCTCCAGTGCCTCGCACAGCTGCTGCACGAACGGCTGCCACTGCGTCAGGCGCGCCTCGCAGACCACCATCACCCTGCCCTTCAGCGTCGGTGCCTTGGGCGGAGCCGTCATCGGATGCAGCCCCACCACCTCGGCCTGCGAAGCGAGCATCGCCTCGACCGGGGCCGATTTGACCGAGGTGACATCCAACCACAGACGACCGGCTTCGCGACCAGCCGAGCGCGCAACGTACTCGGCGATCAACGCGGGCGTGTGCCGGATCGGCGCCGAGAAGATCAACACGTCGGCGCGATCAAGCAGCGTTTCCGGACTGTCCGACGCGGGGTCGGCCGGGTCATGGCCGATCACTTCCAGGCCGAAGCGTTGCTCCAGGAAGCGGCGCAGCCAGCGCCCGTAGGCACCGTCGCTGCCGACGATGCCAACCACCGGTGTCAGACTCACGCCAGGCGCTCGGCGACGAAGCGATCCGGCAGTGCCAGTGCCGCCGGCGCCGCCGCCAGCACATCGAACTCTTCATGCCCGTTGGCCAGCGTGGTCTCCAGCGCGACATGCACGCCGGCGATGGCGCGTGAGATCGCCTGTTCGAAGGTTTCCCCACGCAGCAGGAACGCGACCAGCAACGACATCAGCACATCGCCGGTGCCGGCGACGTCCACCGGCAGATGCGGCGAGGACCAGCGCCAGATCGCGTCGCGGCTCACCGCGAGCGTGACCAGCTGACCCGGATCGCCGCCGACGCTGTGCGCCAGCACCCACTCGGGACCGCGCGCCAACAGCGCCTGCGAGGCGGCGATCGCATCGTCCTGGGCCAGGCTGGGCATGCCGGTCAGGCGGCCGAGTTCAAAGGCATTCGGCGTGACCAGCCAGGCATGCGGCAGCAGGCGTTCGGCAAAAACTTTTTCCAGGCCCGGCTCGACGTAAGGGCCGGTGTGGGTGTCGCCAATCACCGGGTCCAGGCAATAACGCAGCTGCGGCGAAGACGGCAGCACCGCATCGAGCCAGTCGGCGAAGGCCGCCCCATTGCCGACACTGCCGAAATAGCCGGAGACCAGCATGCGGGCGCGCTGCGGCAGGCCGCGCTCACCCGCGCCCAGCAGCAGATCGGCGAACCAGTCCGAGGGCAGCACGCGGCCGCGCGTGGTTTCGTAGAACGGCGCATTGCTGAGCAGCGTGGTGGGGATTTCGGCCACGCGCACGCCCAGCGCGCGCAGCGGCGGCACGGCCGCGCTGTTGCCGGCATAGCCGTAAACGAGCTGGGACTGCACCGAGATGACGTCGACCGGCGACGGACCGTCCGGGCGCTGGCGGCGGCCGTGGACCAGGTGGCTTTCGAGGGATTCGTTCATGACGACATTTTACGCCCGGTGCCGCCCGGTAGAGCCACCCCATGGGTGGCTGTCAATCCACGGTAGAGCCACCCCATGGGTGGCTGTCAATCCACGGTAGAGCCACCCCATGGGTGGCTGTCAATCCACGGTAGAGCCACCCCATGGGTGGCTGTCGATCCACGGTAGAGCCACCCCATGGGTGGCTGTCGATCCACCCGGCACCGCGTGCAGCCACCCATGGGGTGGCTCTACCCCCCGGTCTGCGCGCACAAAAAAGGCCCCCTGTCGCCAGGGAGCCTTCGGTAATTCACTGAAACCCGTGACGCTTACGACGTCATCCGGTCCCAGAAGCCCTTCACGCCATCGATGAAGGTCGCCGACTTCGGCGAATGCTTGCGCGCTTCCTCACCGGTGAAGGTGGTTTCGAACTGTTCCAGCAGCTTGCGCTGCTCCGGGGTGAGGTTGACCGGGGTCTCCACCACCACGCGGCAGTACAGGTCGCCTTCGCTGCGGCTGCGTACCGAACGCACGCCCTTGCCACGCATGCGGAACAGCTTGCCGGTCTGGGTCTCGGCCGGAATGCGGATCTCGGCATAGCCGCCGAGGGTCGCTACACGGACGGTATCGCCCAAGGCCGCCTGCGAGATGCGGATCGGCACTTCGCAGTGCAGGTCGTCGCCGTCGCGCTGGAAGATCGCGTGCTCGCGCACCCGCACTTCCACATACAGATCGCCCGCCGGGGTGCCGGCCGGACCGGCCTCGCCTTCACCGGACAGACGGATGCGGTCGCCGGTGTCGACGCCCGCGGGCACCTTGACCGACAACACTTTGTCTTCCTCGACACGGCCATTGCCGTGACAGGTCTTGCAGGGGTTCTGGATGATCTGGCCACGGCCGTTGCAGTGGTGGCAGGCCTGCTGCATCGCGAAGATGCCGCGCTGGATGCGCACCTGGCCCTGGCCACGGCAGACCGAACAGGTCTCGACCTTGCCGTCTTCCGAACCGCTGGCGTTGCAGTCATCACACTCGACCAGACTCGGAATCTCGATGCGGCGCTCCACGCCCATCACCGCTTCTTCCAGGTCCAGTTCCATCACGTAGCCGATATCGGCGCCACGACGGGCCTGGCGCGGACCACCACCACCGGCGCCACCGCCGAAGATGTTGCCGAAGATGTCACCGAAGATATCGCCCATGTCCGGGCCACCCGGACCACCGCCACCGCCGCCCATGCCGTGCTCGAATGCCGCATGGCCGTGGGCATCGTACATCCGGCGCTTGTTGCCGTCGGACAGGGTTTCGTAGGCTTCCTTGCATTCCTTGAAGGCGGCCTCTGCCTCGTTGTCACCCGGATTGCGGTCCGGATGGAACTTCATCGCGCAACGGCGATAGGCCTTCTTCAGTTCTTCATCGCTGGCGGTGCGGGACACGCTCAGCACTTCGTAGTAATCGCGCTTGCTCATAACTTGAATCGGGTTCCGGAAGTCGGGATTCGTCAAAGCGGAAGAGCGGCACCAGGTCCGCTCTTTCGCCGGGCGCCCCGACAGGCCGGGAGACGGCTGTCAGGACCAGAAGGGGGATAGGACAACGGGACGCTGCCTGCGCAACGTCCCGTGTTGTGTCCGGATCAGGACTTCTTGTCGTCCTTGACTTCGGTGAACTCGGCGTCGACCACATCGTCGTGCGCGCCGCTGTTGCCACCGGCATCCGGGCCCGGTGCCGCGCCGCCCTGCTCGGCCGCCGCGGAGGCCGCGAACAGGGCCTGGCCGGCTTCTTCCAGCACCTTCGACTTGGCTTCGATCTGTGCCTTGTCGTCGCTCTTCATCGCGGTTTCCAGATCGGCCAGGGCCGACTCCACCTTGCCGATCACATCGCCACCGACCTTGCTGCCGTGCTCGGTGATCGCGGTACGGGTACCGTGGATCAGCGCGTCAGCCTGGTTGCGGGCCTGGACCAGCTCATGGAACTTCTTGTCTTCTTCGCGGTTGGCTTCCGCGTCGGCGACCATGCGCGCGATCTCGTCCTCGGACAGACCCGAACCTGCCTTGATCTCGACCTTCTGTTCCTTGTTGGTCTTCTTGTCCTTGGCCGACACGTGCAGGATGCCGTTGGCGTCGATGTCGAAGGACACTTCCACCTGCGGCAGACCGCGCGGCGACGGCTCGATGCCGGACAGGTCGAACTTGGCCAGCGACTTGTTGAAGCGGGCCTGCTCGCGCTCACCCTGCAGCACGTGCACGGTCACGGCCGACTGGTTGTCCTCGGCGGTGGAGAACACCTGCGAGGCCTTGGTCGGGATGGTGGTGTTCTTCTCGATGATCTTGGTGAACACGCCACCCAGGGTCTCGATGCCCAGCGACAGCGGGGTCACGTCCAGCAGCAGCACGTCCTTGACGTCGCCGCCCAGCACGCCGCCCTGGATCGCAGCACCCAGTGCCACGGCTTCGTCCGGGTTGACGTCCTTGCGCGGTTCCTTGCCGAAGAACTCGGTCACGGCCTGCTGCACCTTCGGCATGCGGGTCTGACCGCCGACCAGGATCACTTCACCGATGTCGCTCGAACGCAGGCCGGCATCATTCAGCGCGATGCGGCACGGCTCGATCGACTTCTTGATCAGGTCTTCCACCAGCGCTTCCAGCTTGGCGCGGGTCAGCTTGATGTTCAGGTGCTTCGGGCCCGACGCGTCAGCGGTGACGTACGGCAGGTTCACTTCGGTCTGCTGGCTGGTGGACAGCTCGATCTTGGCACGCTCGGCGGCGTCCTTCAGGCGCTGCAGGGCAAGCGGATCCTTGCGCAGGTCGATGCCCTGGTCCTTGTTGAACTCGTCGACGAGGTACTCGATGACGCGGTTGTCGAAATCTTCGCCGCCCAGGAAGGTGTCACCGTTGGTGGCCAGCACTTCGAACTGCTTCTCACCGTCGACGTTGGCGATCTCGATGATCGACACGTCGAAGGTGCCGCCGCCCAGATCGTACACAACGATCTTGCGGTCACGGCCGTCACCCTTGTCCAGGCCATAGGCCAGGGCAGCAGCGGTCGGCTCGTTGATGATGCGCTTGACTTCCAGACCGGCGATGCGGCCGGCGTCCTTGGTGGCCTGGCGCTGGCTGTCATTGAAGTAAGCCGGCACGGTGATCACGGCCTCGGTGACGGTCTCACCCAGGAACGCTTCGGCGGTCTTCTTCATCTTCTCCAGCACGCGGGCGGAGATTTCCTGCGGGGCCATCTTCTTGCCGTCGCTGGTCTGGACCCAGGCGTCGCCGTTGTCATGGGCCAGGATGCCGTAGGGCACGTGCGCGATGTCCTTCTGGACTTCAGCGTCGGTGAACTTGCGGCCGATCAGGCGCTTGACAGCGTAGAAGGTGTTCTTCGGGTTGGTCACCGCCTGGCGCTTGGCCGAGGCGCCGACCAGGACTTCGCCGTCCTTGGTGTAGGCGACGATGGAGGGCGTGGTGCGATCGCCTTCCGAATTTTCGATGACGCGGGCCTTGCCGCCGTCCATGATCGCCACACACGAGTTGGTGGTGCCGAGGTCGATACCAATGATCTTGCCCATGAGGGAGACTCCTGAAAGTTCTGGGTACATCCGGCAGCTGCCGGGTTATGAATGGGATGTGTGGGACGCTGCGGACACTTTCAAGCCGTCCATCAAACACAGTGTTCGATGGCGACCCAACGCGTTCAGCGTCCGGTCGGACCGCCGGGCCTGGCCCGGCGGACCGACCCGTGGGTCAGTCGCGGGCCACCACGACCAGCGCCGGCCGCAGCAGGCGGTCGTTGAGCAGGTAGCCCTTCTGGAACACCTGCACCACGCTGCCGGGCGCCGCGCCGGGCGCGTCGACCTGGCTGATGGCCTGGTGGTGGTCCGGGTTGAAGGTCTGGCCGGTCGGGTCGAGCAGGGTCAGGCCATTGTCGGCGGCGACCTTGAGCAGCTGCTTGTAGGTCAGTTCGAGACCTTCGCGCAGCGGGCTCGGCTCGCTGCCGGCGGCATTGAGGCCGGCATCGAGGCTGTCGAACACCGGCAGCAGCTCGCCGAGCAGCTTTTCATTGGCGAAGCGGCGCGCCTGTTCCACGTCGCGGGCAACGCGCTTGCGCTGGTTGTCCAGGTCGGCGCGTTCGCGCAGCGACTCCGAACGCAGCAGGGCCAGCTCGTTGTGCAGGCTGTCCAGCTGCTGCTGCAGGGACGGCTCAGCGCCCGGCTCGCCGGCGGGATTCTGGGATGCGATATCTGACTGATCTTGGTTCATTTCCGGATCCTTGGCGGTGACTCTCCGCCTCCACCCACCCCTATGTGGGCGCGGCTACGGGATTCAAGAGTCCAGGGCCGCTTTATGCGCGATCGCGGGACAATCCGCCGCCCGCGGGCGAGCCCAGCGCGGCCCCCAGCACCTGGGCGGTGGCTTCCACCAGCGGGATCATGCGGTCGTAGGCCATCCGCTTCGGGCCGATCACCCCCAGCACCCCCAGCACCTGGCCATCGGCCGAGTACGGGGCGGTGACCAGGGAGACGCTCTCCAGCGGCATCACCCCGGTCTCCTCGCCGATGAAGATGCGCACGCCCGGGGCCTGGATGGTGCGCTCGAGCAACTGCAGGATCTCGCGCTTGCTGGCGAACACATCGAACAGCTCGCGCAGGCGCTCCAGATCGGACAGGTCCTGCACGCCCATCAGGCGGGTCTGCCCGGCCAGCACCATGTCATCGGCCGGCGGCACCATCGCCTGCTCGGCCAGCTCGATGCTGTGCGCCAGCAACTGCTCCATTTCCGACTGCGCATCGCGCAGCTCCAGCAGCAGCCGGGCCCGGATCTCGGCCAGCGGCCGACCGGCGCAGTTCGCATTGAGGTAGTTGGCGACCTGCTCCAGCTCGCCGGGGTTGAAGCCGCGGCGAGGCTCGATCACCCGGTTCTGCACCTCGTTGTCGGCGAACACCAGGATCGCCAGCACCCGGCGCGCGTCCAGCGCCACGAAATCGATATGCCGGAACGCGAACTGCTCCCGGCGCGGGGCGCTGACCACCCCGACGAAATGGCTCATCGCCGAAAGCAGCTCCGAGGCACTGCCGAGCAGGGCCTGGGTGCCGGTGCCGGTGGCCAGCTCGGTGCGCAGGCGGCTGAGCTCGCCCTCGCCCGGCGGCTGCATCTTGACCAGGCTGTCCACGAACACCCGGTAGCCGTGCGCGGTCGGCACCCGACCGGCCGAGGTATGCGGCGAGCTGAGCAGGCCCAGGTCTTCCAGGTCGCCCAGAATGTTGCGGATCGTGGCCGGACTGACGTCAAGGCCGGCATGCCGGGCAAGGGTCTGCGAGCCGACCGGTTCGCCATCCTGGATGTGGCGCGCGATCAGCGTCCGCAGCAGATGGCGGGCACGCGGGGCGAGATGGGACGCGGAAGGATGCATGGAATCAGCCTGTGAGACGCCCACTTAGATAATGGCTGCACGGGGCGTTGGCAAGTCATTGGAGACGCCCCCCGCCCATGCTAGCGTGCGCGGCTTGGAGACGCCCCTCGTGTACAACGTAGACCATGCTTAGACATCTATCGATCAAGGATTTCGCGGTCGTCCGCGCCACCGAGCTGGAATTCGGCGCCGGCATGACCGTGGTCTCGGGTGAAACCGGCGCGGGCAAGTCGCTGATGGTGGACGCGCTGGGCTTTTTGTCCGGGCTGCGCGCCGACAGCGGCGTGGTCCGCCACGGCGCCGCGCGCGCCGAGCTCTCGGCCGAATTCGCGCCATTGGCCGACGCCCCGGCGCGCCAGTGGCTGCGCGACAACGAGCTGGACGACGAAGAACAGTGCCAGTTGCGACGGGTGATCCGTGCCGACGGTGGCTCGCGCGCCTTCATCAACGGCCGCCCGGTGACGCTGACCCAGCTGACCGAGCTGGCCAGCATGCTGGTCGAGATCCACGGCCAGCACGAACAGCAGGCCCTGCTCTCGCGCCCCTCGCAGCTCTCGCTGCTGGATGCCTTTGCCCGCAACGATGCCGAGCGCGCCCAGGTCCGCCAGACCGCCGCACGCTGGCAGACGCTGGTGGACGAAGCCGAGGCGCTCTCGCGCCAGGGCGACGTGAGCGACCGGATCGGCTATCTGGAACACCAGCTCAGCGAGCTCAAGCGCGAAGACCTGGACCCGGCCTCGATCGCCACCCTGGGCAGCAGCCACCGCCGCCAGGCCCATGCCAGCGCGCTGATCGGCGCCTGCGACGTGGCGGTCAGCCGCCTCAATGGCGATGACGAGGTCTCGGTGCTGCAGCTGCTGCAGCAGACCCGCCACGATCTGGCCCGCGTGGCCGAACACGACAGCCGGCTCGGCGAGGTCGATGCCCTGCTCGACAGCGCCGCCATCCAGCTGGACGAAGCGCTGTCATTGCTCGACCGCGTCCATGACGACCTGGATGCCGACCCGGAGCAGTTCGAGGATATCGAGCGCCGTCTCGGCCGCCTGCACGACCTCGCCCGCAAGCACCGCGTGCCGATGGAAGGGCTGGGCGAGCATCGCGACGCCATGGAGGCCGAAGTCGAGCAGCTGCGGGGTGCCGACGAGCGCCTGCAGGCCCTGGCCGGCGAGATCGACCGTGCCGCTGGCCAGTGGAAAGCCGTGGCCGAGGTGCTCAGCGCCAGCCGCCGGAAGGCCGCCAAGGCGCTGTCGGACACCACCACCACCCTGATCGGTGAGCTGGGCATGGGCGGCGGTCAGTTCCTGATCGAGATCGAGCCGCAGACCGTGGTCAAGCCGGACCCGAACGGCGCCGAGCGGGTCGAGTTCCTGGTTGCCGCCAACGCCGGCCAGCCGCCGCGTGCCCTGCGCAAGGTCGCCTCGGGCGGTGAGCTGTCCCGTATCTCGCTGGCGATCGAAGTGGCCGCGCTGGGCCTGGATGCGGTGCCGACCATGGTCTTCGACGAAGTCGATTCGGGCATCGGCGGCGCCGTGGCCGATATCGTCGGGCAGAAGCTGCGCGCCTTGGGCGAGAAGCGTCAGGTGCTGTGCGTCACCCACCTGCCGCAGGTCGCCTCCAAGGGCCACGCCCACTACCGGGTCAGCAAGGCGCCGGTGGACGGCATGACCCAGAGCGCGGTCGAGAAGCTGGATACCAAGGCCCGCGAGGAAGAGCTGGCCAGGATGCTGGGCGGCGTGGAAGTCAGCAAGGAAGCCCGGGCTGCGGCGCGCAAGCTGCTGCAGGTCTGAGCCCCCCCCCGTGATGGGTAGTGCCGGCCGCTGGCCGGCTCCCCGCCAGAACCGGTGCCTGGCGCTGAAAGCAAAAACCCCGGGCATGCCCGGGGTTTTTTGATCGCATCCGGGCCGCCAGCGGCCCGTTACCGGCGCTTCTTGCGCACGTAGAGCACCAGCGAGTGCTCTTCCAGCTCGTAGCCATGGTCGGCCGCGATCTTGCGCTGCAGCTCTTCGATCTCGTGGCTTTCAAATTCGATGATCTTGCCGCTGTCCACATCGACCATGTGGTCGTGGTGGCCACCGCGATCCAGCTCGTAGACGGCCTGGCCGCCTTCGAAATTGTGCTTCAGCACCAGGCCGGCGGCCTCGAACTGGGTCAGCACCCGGTACACCGTGGCCAGGCCGATCTCATCACCGTGCTCCAGCAGCTGGCGGTAGATGTCTTCGGCGGTCATGTGGTGGCTGGCATTGCGCTGCTCGAGCAGCGCCAGGATCCGCATACGCGGGTGGGTCACCTTGAGGCCGACTTTGCGCAGGTCGTGGGTTTCCATAGTTCTCCGTTCATTGGCGATTTAGCGCCAGCTGCCTCGGATTGGGTCGCGGCGACACGTCGGGAGTGTATCATCGACTCGATTTCCCCAAACGCCATTCCCCGATGCGCAATCTCCTGCTGGTCGCCGCCGTTGCCCTGTCCACCACGGGCTGCGGCATCATTTACAAGCAACCCATCTATCAGGGCAACCTGATCCGGGAGCAGGCCGTCGGTCAGCTGCAGGTGGGCCAGAGCAAGCAGCAGGTCAACGCCCTGCTTGGCACGCCCTCCATCCCGGACCCGTTCCACGCCCAGCGCTGGGACTACACCGCCAGCCAGCGCGTGAACCGCGTGGGCAAGACGGAAGTGAAGAACTTCACCGTCTACTTCGAGAACGATGCGGTCACCCGCTGGGACGGCGAGTACTTCGCCAGCGACGACGCCCAGCTGGCCCGCAGCACGCTGCGCCAGTTCGGCCGCAACCTGCCCAAGGACAAGAAGAAGCGCGGCCGCTGAGGCCTGCCTTCTTCACTCAGCTGCCGGCGCGTGCGCGCCGGCGGCGGTTGTCTTTCGGGTCGGCCAGCAGCGGACGCAGCAGCTCGACCCGGTCGCCCTCGCGCAGCACCTGATCCGGCTTGGCCAGCAGGCCGTGCACGGCTACGGCCGGGCATTGCGCGCTGCCGTCAATGGCGGCCACCGCGATGGCCTCGGCGATCGTGGCGCCTTCGGGCAGCGACAGCACCCGCGACGCGGCCCGATCGGGCCAGGCCAGCACCACCTCGACGGTGATCACCGCTCAGTCCTGGGCGTCGGCGACGCGGACGAAATCGTTCACCATGCGGTCGGCCAGGCCCTGGAAGCCCAGCGCCAGGGCCGGACCAAGCAGACGTGAGGTCGGCTCGAACTCCAGCGTCAGCGTGACCTTGCAGGCGTCCTCGGCCAGCGCATGGAACTCCCAGCGCCCGTGCAGACGCTTGAACGGCCCGTCCTTGAGCTGCATATCGATGCTGTGCGGGCGCTGCAGCGTGTTCTCGGTCATGAACCAGGTCGAGAACGACCCAAAGCCCAGATCCAGGCGCGCGACCAGGCGGTCCGGGCCGGACTCCAGGATCTGCGCGGCCGAACACCAGCGGAAGCGGCGCGGATAGGCGTCAATATCATTGACCAGGTCGAACATGCGGGCAGCCGAATGTTCGACCAGGGCACTACGTCGGATAGTTGGCATGCGATACAGATGTCTGATGAATCGACCGGGCGTGCCCGAATCGGAGACAATAGGGAAATGAGCAAGAACAGCGGCAAGGATAAAGCAAAGGACGCGACGGCCAACAAAACCATCGCGCTCAACAAGCGTGCCCGTCACGAGTACCACATCGAAGATCGCTTCGAAGCCGGCCTGGCCCTGCAGGGCTGGGAGGTCAAGTCGATCCGCGCCGGGCGCGGCAACATCATCGATGCCTACGCCTACGTGCGTGATGGCGAGATCTACCTGATCGGCGCGCAGATCACCCCGTTGATCCAGGCCTCCTCGCACATGGTGGCCAACGACCGTCGCGAGCGGAAGCTGCTTCTGCATCGCAGTGAGATCGACAAGCTGATCGGCAAGGTGCAGCGCGATGGCTACACGATCGTGCCCACCGCGATGTACTGGAGCAAGAACAAGATCAAGCTCGAGATCGCGCTGGCCAAGGGCAAGCAGACCCACGACAAGCGCGATGCCGAGAAGGACCGGGACTGGGCGCGGGAGAAGTCGCGCACGATGCGCCGGCACAACCGCGACGCCTGATGACGCGCACGGTGCCCGCAGCGGGCATCCAGCCGGCCAGCGCCGAGGACACCCGTGCGGTGTTCGCTGGTCTGCTGGCCTTCAACCAGGCCGCCAGTGGCGACGCCCTGGACGACCAGCCGGTCAACCGGGTCATACGTGATGCTGCCGGCCGCGTTGTGGCCGGGATCGCCGCTGATGTCTGTGGCGGCTGGCTGATGGTGCATGCGCTCTGGGTGGATGACACCCGCCGCAACGAAGGATTAGGCCAGGCCCTGCTGGCCGATGCCGAGCAGCAGGCCCGCGCGCTCGGCGCGCACGCCGTGACGCTGGATACCTTCTCCTGGCAGGCGGAGGGCTTCTACCTCAAGCAGGGCTATGAAGTGTTCGGCCGGCTGCAGGATTTTCCGCCGGGTCATCAGCGCCTGTATCTGCGCAAGCGGCTGTAGGCCCTGCGCGGCGCGCGGTCAGCGCGCGGTATCTTCCGGATCGGCTTGGTAGGGTCGCATCTCCACCGGCGGCGGGTCCACGCCGTGCTTCTGGCGGTACAACGCATTGAGATGCAGATTCAGATGCAGCGCCTCGGCCTCGGCCAGCAGGCGCTGGTCGCCGCTCAGCCGCGCCCCCAGCATCATCTCCCGGTGCAACGCTGCGGTGAGATCGCCGCGCATCTCGGCCACCCGGGATATCGCGTAGGCCTCGGGAATCCCTGCCGCATGGGCGCCCGCCTTCCAGGACGACAGCAGACTCAGCGCGAACAGATCGCCGTCCGCGCCCGCGGCCAGCAAACGGCTTTCAGCCGTCGGATCGGCGCCCAGCTGCCGCGCATCGAACACCGTGGCCGCCACCGTGTCGCCTGCCCGCGCCGCCTGGTCGAGTTCGGCGTCGGAGGCCTGCTGATAGCGGGTCCATTGCGCGCCATTGGGGAAGCCGTGCTGGTCGAGCCAGCGCCGCGCCTCCGGATGACCACTGCTGAAGGGGTCCTGGGCGATTTCCAGGCTCTCCCGTGTGCGGGCGAGATCGGGAACGGGGTGCGGCGGTCTGGTCGAGGCGGTCGGCGCCGCTTCAACCGAAGGCGTGGCCGCCTGTCCGGCCGGTGTCGACGCCTGCCCTGCCCCGCCCGGCGCCTGCGCACCGGATGTCGACCGCCAAACGCTGGCGGCTCCGATCACCGCCACCACCAGCACCGCCACTGCAATCCACACCTGCTTCTTCAACGCCTCGTCCCTGTCTGCAACCACTCTTCCGGGGCCGGATTGTAGCCCGCTCGTTCACCCGGGTGCCCACCCCACCTGACCCGCGGACGCCAGCGGGACAACGATCTTTCCCCGCCAACCCCGCACAACTGTCAGAATCCCCGCATTGATACGGAAAGGATCCGCGCGTGACTCTCGAAACTACCCCGGCACCCGCACTGGCGGCGGACGAACTGACCACCCTGCGCGCCGACGTGGCGGCGCTGGAGTTCATCTTTGACGAACTCGCCCGCGCCATGGACCCGGCCGCGCTGCTCAAGGTGCTGACCTACCTGATCCGCAACGCCAAGCGCGTCGCCTCGGAGACCCAGAGCTACGACAGCCTGGAGCACCGCCGCCTGGTGGCCCAGGTGGAATCGCTGATGGCCCGGGTTGAACCGCAGGCCAAGAAGCAGGCGATGACCGTGCGCAACGAGCACAACCGCCTGAAGAAGGAAAAGGCCCGACACAAGGCCGACAGCCGCCGCCAGCTGCAGAAGTAAGCCGCAGACGGCCAAGGTGACTGTTCAGCTGGATTGGAGTAGCATCCATTCCGTCAAGTAGAGTTCCGGTGCTGTTTTTCCGGATGAAGTGCGGTTCTTGAAGAAACCGGGGGTGCATTGGTTTCGACGGGGGTTGTGAAGTTACTTGGTGCATGCCGAGGGGGCAGCTTTCCTCGTTAATCCAGCAGCAAACTTTTAGTTGCCAACGACGACAACTACGGTTCGAACGACTTCGCAATCGCTGCCTAAAAACAGCTTTAGCGTTTAGTTCTACAGCCGCCTTAGGCGAACCCCCGAACCTACTTGTGCCCGTGCTCGTAGATGTAGGGTCATTATCACGGAACCGGTTGTGATGGCTGCCTGTCAGTCACGACTTAACTAAAGCAGGCTGGTCCTGGGGTGCGCTTTGCACACCGTGCTGCCACAGGATGAGATTCAACGGTGAGCTAAGCATGTAGTACCGGGGATGGAGTGCCTTCGGACGGCGGTTCAATTCCGCCCACCTCCACCAATTAGCCGTTTCGACGGTGCATCAAAGGCTGGAACCCTAGAGAAATCGAAGGTCCCGGCCTTTTTTGTGCCCGTCTTCCGCCAGCCAGACAGCCGCTCAGCCCCTCACGGCAACGTGAACTTCCGCGCCATCCGCAGCGGCCACACCGAAGTGAACTGCGCACCGCCCACCAGCCGGTACGCCGCGGACACGCTGTGCAGCACGCCCATCGCCTCCAGCACATCCTTGGTCTTCCGGAAGGTCGGGCGCGGATCCGCGGTGAACATGAAAAGGTTGATCTCTTTCGCGCTGACGTCGTAACCGTCCAGCGTCGCGGCCTTGCCGAGCGCGGTGGTCAGCTCGGCCTCCAGCGTGGCCAGGAAGGCCTCATCATCCAGCGACTTGCGCCAGAACTTGATCACAAGTTGGTAATCCATCAGGCGGACCCGTTGTTCAAGAAGTGAACCGCCAAGGGTACCCGCATGGCAGGCATCACGCTGTCTTGGAGGCGGCCGCGATCATCTGTGCCAGCCGGTCAGCGATGGCCTGCCGCACCTCCGGCGCCAGCCGCGAGCGCGACAGCGCTTCGAACACCCACATGCCGTCGGCGGCGAGCTTGGCGATGAACAGGTCCAGCGCAGCCGGATCGCTCAGGTCCTGCGGCGTGGGCGGCGACCAGCGCTCGACCACTGCGGTCCACGGCTGCATGTTCTCGTCGGTGGCGGCTGCATCGAACATCAGCTGCAGTTCGGCCCGGGTGGCCGTCTGTGCGCAGGTGAGCGCGTAGGACTGGTAGCGCTCGGGGGGCCCTGCCGCGTCGGCAGGTTTGCCCGCGGCCTCGATCATGCTCGCCTCCCACACGCCGGCCAGGTGCTGGTGGATGCCCTGCAGCAGCGCATCGCGCGAGGGGAAGTGATACAGCAGCCCGCCCCGGGCGATGCCGGATTCGCTGGCGACCGCTTCAAAGGTCAGTGCGGTGATGCCGTCGCGTTCGATCACACGGACGGCGGCATCCAGGATGTTGGTTCGGTTGCTCGGGCGCATGGGTCAGTGGGCGTGGGAGACGGTGGTGGCCGTGCCGGGGCCATGGCGGCGCAGCAGCACGCCGGTGGTGACGGTGCCGACCAGCAGCACCGCGGCAATCACATACAGTACCCAAACGTAGCTGGGGTCGTAGGCGGTGCTGGCCGCTGCCAGCCACCCGGCGGCGCCGCCCGGTTGTGCGGCCAGTGCAAGCGCCTGCTGGATGCTCTGGCCCGCACCGGCGTCCACGCCGTCCGGCAGCGTCACGGTGGCCGAGTACAGCGCGGCGATCAGGCTGCCCAGCAGGGAGACCGCGAACAGGCTGCCAAACTCATAGGACACTTCCTCCACCGAGGAGGCCATGCCAGCGCGGTGCGGGGGCACGTTGCCGATGATCGCGGTGGAGGCGACGGAGATGGTGGCGCCCATGCCCAGCCCGGTCAGCAGCAATCCGGCGAGGGTCCAGCCGAGGTGGCCGCCGAAGGTGGCCGCGACCAGCACCACACCGGCGGTGCCCACGCCCAGCCCGCCGGTGATCAGCGGCAACAGCCCGACGCGGTGCAGGAACATGCCGCCGAAAATGGCGCTGGGCAGGCACCCGATCGCCACCACAGACACCAGCAGGCCCGCCTGCAATGGGGTGTAGTCGGCCACCAGCTGGAAACGCTGGGTGGTCAGCAACTGCAGGCCGGCGATGGCGAACATCGCGAACGCCGCAGACAGGACGCCGGCCAGAAACGGAGCGTTACGGAAGATGGCCACGTCGAGCATCGGGTACGGCAGCCGGCGCTGGCGGCGCAGGAACAGCACCAGCCCCACCACGAAGACCAGCGCCGCACCGGCTGCCAGCCCCCAGTTCGGCGGCGCATGCGCAACCTCCTTGATCGCCACCACCAGCCCGGACAAGGCGACCAGGCTGAGCAACGAGGAGATCAGGTCCCACGGCTTGCTTGCATCGGGCGTGCCATGGGGCGCGAACAGCACCGCCCCGACCATGGCCAGCAGCACGATCGGCACATTGATGAGGAACACCGCGCCCCACCAGAAGTGCGCCAGCAGCACGCCACCGACGATCGGGCCGAGGGCCGCGCCGACGATGGAAATGCAGCCCCATACGGCGATGGCCAGATTGCGCTCGCGTTCGTCCTCGAAGGTCAGGCTGATCAGCGCCAGCGTGGCCGGCATCATCGCCGCCGCGCCCACGGCCAACAGCGCGCGGGCGGCGATCAGCAGATTGGCGTCCGGCGCGAACGCGGCCAGCAGCGAGGCGATCCCAAAAATCACCAAGCCGATCAGGAACATGCGCCGGTGCCCCAGCCGGTCGCCGAGGGTACCGGCACCCAGCAGCAGGCCAGCCATCACCAGGGGATAGGCGTTGATGATCCACAGGCCCTGCAGCGGGGTCGCGCCCAGTTCCTTGGTCAGCGTGGGCAAGGCGGTGTAGAGCACCGAGTTGTCGAGGGTGATCAGCAACAGGCCGGCGGCAACGGTGAGCAGCAGGCTCCAGCGCTGGGTCTTGGTCGGGGTCATGGTGCGCAAAGGGGGGGGCGACGGGATCGTAACTATACAGGACGTCCTGTTATGTTTTACCAACCTGGCGCCCACGCGTTCAGCCTACGGCGGCGCACCGTGTGCGCACTGCGCGCTGGCCGGTGCGTCGGCCCAACCGCGTTTACCTCATTGCAGGGGGCTCACCCGGGCAGGCAGGCGCCTGTCCGATATGGACTGTGTCGGGGGAACGCTATGGACGGACAGAAAGAGGCTTTTCGGCTGGCGCAGGCCGAGTTGGCGCAGTGCTGGGCAGGCGGGGTGTCGGCCGCCGAGCGCTGGGCGGTGTATGACGCGATCCATGATCGGCTGGTCGCACAGTGGCCCAACGAGGCCCATCGCATCGTCGGCATGATGGTGCTGTGGGTGACCGAGATCCGCGGCACCTGCCCTGCTCCGGACCGCACGGCAGATGCGGGCCTGGATGACAGCGTGCTGCTGCGCACGTGCCGTATCGACTCGTGAGGAGCTATGGCGCCGTCGGCTGGAACGGATCGGTGTGGCCGGCCACTTCCATGTTGATGGCATTGATCAGGGCCGACACGGCGGTCGCCAGGCGACGGCTGTCCGCGATGGAGCCGAAGAACAGAATCGAGGTGCCGTCGAGTTCGACACCGGCCAGCCCGAGTTCGCCCTTGAGCGCGGCCACCCGTTCGTCGAACAGCTTCAACCAGTGGGCATCGGGAACAACATCGAGCATGGCGACAATGGCCTCGTCCGCGCCGTGATCGACAATGGTCTGCAATGTCGGGACGTCAAAACCCAGCAGGCGCGGCACGCTGCTATCTGGTACGGGGATGCTCATGCGGGCATGGTAGCCGGTCAGCCGGGCGAGCGCTGGAAGACGTTCAGTAACACGCGATGCTCTCTCGCTGGCGGCAACACAAACGACCCGGCCAATCCGACCGGGCCACGGTGCGTGCGGACCCGTTTTATTCTTCCTGGTCGCTCTGCTGGCCCGAGCGCTGGCCCTGCTGATCCTGGTCCTGCTGTTGCTGCTGCTTCTGGGCATCGCGATCGCGCTGATCCTGCTGCTCCTGCTGGCCCTGCTGCGGGGCATTGCGCTGCGGATCATTCTGACCCTGCTGCGGGTTCGGGGTGTTGGCCATTGCCGTATCTCCGGTGTTCGGCATCGAAGTGGTGCCGGTGAATCCACGCTAGGCCTGCCGGCGTTACCCATGTGTGCGTGGAAGGGGCTGGTGCATGCACGCGCCGGGCACCTGCGTAAACAATTCAGAACGCACTGGAAACCGAGACCGGTAGAGCACGCTGCGTTCATCGCAGTGCGGCGAGGGTCGCAGCGCATCGACAATCCCTTGATGGGGTCACGCCCATGCTCGGGACGAAACGCCCTTGCCGGGCCCCACCAAGGACATGCCATGACGCCGCTCCGCTCACTGCTGTTGACCACCCTGCTCGCCCTGACGCCGATGCTGGCCGCGGCAGCGGACAAGGTCACCACCACCCCCGTGCACTTCACCAAGGGTGCCAGCAGTGCCACCGTGCGTGGCACGTTGTCCGGCTATGACACCGTCCGCTACACGATTGCCGCGCGCGCCGGCCAGACCATGGCGGTGACGATCGACGGCAGCCCGAATGCCAACTTCAATGTGTTCGCGCCCGGCGTGACGCCCGGCCAGGGGGAGGCACTGGGCAGCAACGACGAAAAGCGGCGCTGGAGCGGCACGTTGCCGACCACCGGCACCTATGTCGTGCAGGTCTACCAGATGCGTGCCCAGGCGCGTCGCAATGAAAAGGCACCGCACAGCCTGACAGTCGCGATCCGCTGAGCCCTGTCCCGGGTATCCTCGGCGGTGCTGGCTTCCCCCCTCGCAAGGACCCCGGGATGGACTTCCTCAAACTGCTGCGGTCGCTGGAAGAGTTCCTCTACGAGCTGTGCACCTGGTTCCTGTTTTTCCCACGCACGCTGTACCGCGTGATCGTGTATCCGCGGCGGATGGCCCAGTACGTGGATACCGAGCTGAAGGAAAAGCTGGAGCGCCAGTTCGACGATGCGATCAGCCCGCCCATGTTCCTGATGCTGGCGGTGCTGGTCGCGCACGGGGTGGAGCTGATGCTGCACCAGCAGGTGGTCGGTACCGGGGCGCTGTCGCGCTCGATCTTCGGCAATGAAGAAAGCCTGCTGCTGTACCGCTCGATCACGTTCGCGATCTGGCCCCTGGTGACTACCACGCACCTGTTGCGTCGCAAGCACGTGCCGATGACCCGCGAGTCGCTGCGCCGTCCGTTTTTCATGCAGTGCTACCTGACCGCACCGTTCGCGGTGGCGCTGTCCACCAGCATGGTGTTCGTGCGGCTGCCGGGCCAGCTGTCGACCACGCTGGGCGTCGCGGTCGGCGTGCTCGCCGCGCTCTGGTATGCGGTGGTGCAGGCCGGGTGGCTGAAGATCGCGCTGCAGCGCTCGTGGTTGAACACGATCCTGTCCACGGTGTGGGTGCTGGTGTTGGGGGCAGCGATCAATATGACGATCGGCGTGATCCTGCTGTCGAGCTGAGGGGGCACTGCCGATCAACCGCCATGTCCTGCATATCCTTTTCCTGCCCTTCCATGCGACCCTTTGGGAACGTTTTCATGGAATGGAGGGATTCCACATGCTGTCTCGTTTCCATCGGCCCGCGCTGCTGGCCCTGATGATGTTCGCCGCCCCGCTGGCCAGCGCCTGGGCGCAGGCACCCGATGCGTTGAAGGTGATGTCGTTCAACGTACGCACGCCGGCCGATACCGACCCGGGCAAGCGCTGGGAGGACCGCCGCGATGCGATGGTCACGCTGATCCGTGAGCAGAAGCCCGAGGTGATCGGCACCCAGGAGCTGGTGCAGAAACAGGGCGAGTACCTGGTCGCGCACCTGCCCGGCTACACCCTGTTCGGCAGGGACCGCCGCGGCGGCAACGGCGACGAACACATGGGCGTGCTGTACGACAGTGCGCGGCTGAAGGTGCTCGAATCGGGTGACTTCTGGCTCTCCGACACACCGGACGTGCCGGGCAGCATCACCTGGGGCAACCTGTTCCCGCGCATGGTGACCTGGGCACTGTTCCAGCGTCAGGCCGATGGGCAGCGCTTCTATCTGTTCAACACCCACCTGCCCTACCGTGACGAAGATGAGCCGCGCCGCGTCCTCGGCGCAAAGCTGATCGTCTCGCGGCTGGCCACACTGCCCAAGGACATCCCGGTGGTGGTCACCGGCGATTTCAACAGTGAGCCCGGCAGTGACACCTACAAGGCATTTACCGCTGCGTTGGGCGATGCTCGAAAACTCGCCGGCAAGGTCGATGGCCCGCGCCTGACCTTCCATGATTTCACCGGCAAGCCGACGGTGGAACTGGACTGGATCCTGGTGCGCGGTTTCAGCGTGGACAGCTTCAGCACGCTGGACCAGAAACCCGGTGGCGTGCTGCCCTCGGATCATTATCCGGTGCAGGCGGAACTGCGGTTCCCCGTGCGAGCACCGGCGGGCAAGTAAGCAGACGCAAGATGGACGGTCAGCGCACCGTCCATCGGCTTCAGGTTGGCCGTACGGCGGCCTGCGTTTTCACAACGTCGATCATGGCTGCCGCTCATCCATCTTCTGCAGCAGTCGATACAGCGCTTGGTGCTGCTCACGTGCCTGGCAGATCCGCGCGCCGATGGCGATGAACACACCCGTGGCGATCAGGCCGATCTCGAACAGGCCTTCGGTCAGGCAACAGAATCCCGTGACCACCGCAAGGATCGCCACCACCAACAGCGCGATCACGCCACGGGAAAGTCCCGCACCGGAGGCAGGTCCCGGGTCGTGCAGATGCAGGCGGACAGGACGCCACGGATTGGGTTGCATGCGGGCCACTCCAGAAAACGACCCACGCTTTTAGCACCGTGCACAGACACCGTGCAGAGGCAAAGCCGTCAATCGCGACGCACTGCGCAGCGGATGTGACGGCTGTTGCCTTTCTTGCTGTCGGGACGGCGCCCTCGCCGCCCCGTGCCCAACGGTGGGGTCAGCGTTGCGTGACCGCCACCGGGGTGTTGGCCGCATCCTGCTGCTGGCCCCAACCCCCCAGGGCCTTGTACACACCGACCACGCTGACGTTGACCGTGGATTCGGCCTCGGCCAGTGCATCGTCCGCGGCCAGCTGGGTGCGTTGCGCATCGAGCAGGGTCAGGAAGTCTTCCGACCCCTCGCGGAAGCGGATCTGCGCCAGTTCCTCGGCGCGCCCCGCCGCCTGGGCCTGCTCGGCGACGATCGCCAGGCGAGCCTGCTGCTTGGCGTACCGCGTCAACGCGTTCTCGGTGTCTTCCAGCGCCAGCAGCACGGCCTTTTCGTACTCGGCGGCAGCACCATCGGCCTGTGCCTTGCTGGCGCGCAGACGGGCTTTGACCGTACCGAAATCGAACGCGGCCCAGCTGATCGACGGCGTCACCGACCATGCCTTGTTGCTGCCGTTGACCAGGCCACTGGCATCACCAGACAGGAACCCGACAAACCCGCTCAGGCTGATCCGCGGGAACAGGTCTGCCGTGGCCACGCCAACCCGTGCGGTCGCCGCGGCCAGCCGACGCTCGGCCACGCGCACATCGGCGCGCTGACGCAGCAGATCGGTGGTGTCACCCAGCGGCAACGCCTTGGCGTACGGCCGCATCTCGCGCGGCTGCAGCAGGCTGTCCAGTGCGTCCGGGCGCTGGCCCAGCAGCACCGCCAGACGATGACGTGACTGCACCTCGGCCACTTCCAGCAGCGGGATGTCGGCCTCGATCGCCTTCAGGCGCGCACGGCTGCTCTGCACGTCCAGCTCGCTGCCGGCGCCCAGTTCCCACCGGGTTTCGGTGAGCTTCTGGGTGTCGCGCAGATTGACCAGGGTGCGCTTGGCCACCGCGATGCGCTTCTGGGTACCGCGCAGTTCGAAGTAGTTGCGGGCCACTTCGGCGGCGACGGTGACCTGTGCATCGGCGAGGTTGTCCTGCTCGGCGCCCAGGTCGGCGCGCGCCGCTTCGGCGGCACGGCGCTGGCGGCCGAACAGATCCAGCTCCCAGCCGGCATCGAAGCCGAGCTGGTAGCTTTCGCTGAAGACACGCTCGCCACCGAGGGTGGCATCCGGCTGCTTGCGACGGTCGTAACTGCCACCACTGGTGACGTGCGGCAACTGGTCCAGGCGCTGCTCGACGAACACCGCGCGGGCCTCACGCACGCGCGACATCGCGATGCGCAGGTCCAGGTTGGTGCCCAGTGCTTCATGCACCAGCTGCTCCAGCACCGGGTCATCGAACTGGGCCCACCAGCTCGCCACCGGCGAGGTGGTGGTGAACACCGGCGCGGCGGCGCCCTGCAGGCTCACCGGCTCGGCCGGCGGCGCCTGGTAGTTGGGGCCGACGCTGACGCAGCCGGCCAGCAGCGCGCTGGTCACGGCCACGGTCAACAGACGGATCACCATGGCAGCACCTCGCCGAGGTAGGTGAAGCTGCCGTTCGGGCCGTCGGCATCGATCAGTGCCATGCCGACGCTGGAACGCGCACCTTCGCTGATTTCGATCTCACCTTCGCCACCGTTCATGTCGGTTTTGACGTAGCCCGGATGCACGGTGTTGACCTTGGTGGTGCTCTCGCGCAGCTCATAGGCCAGCTGCACGGTCCACGCATTTACCGCGCTCTTGGAGGCGTTGTAGGCCGGCACCGCGAAGCCATAGATCGGCGAGCCCGGCTGGCTGTGCAGGGTCAGCGAGCCCAGGATGCTGGACACGTTGACGATGCGGCCAGCCGGCGAGGCGTTGAGCAGCGGCAGGAACGCCTGGGTGACGGCGATCACCGCGAACACGTTGGTGTCGAAAGTATCGCGCCAGGTCTGCAGGGTCTGCGCCGAGGGGGCCAGTTTGATGTCATCGAGCAGGATGCCGGCGTTGTTGACCAGGATGTCCAGGCGGCCGTGACGCTCGGTCACGGTCTGCACGGCGGCGGCGATGCTGGCGGCATCGCCCACGTCGAGCTGGATCGCCTCGACCGGCAGGCCCTCGGCCTGCAGCTTCAGCGCCTCGGCCACGGCGACGTCGCGCTTGCGCCCGGCCAGCAGCGTATGCACGCCGGCCTGGGCCAGCTGACGGACGGTTTCCAGGCCGATGCCGCGGGTGGCACCGGTGACCAGGGCGATCTTTTGGGTAGCGGTATTCATGTGAAAAACCTCGCGGGGGAAGGAATCAATGGTGGATGGTCGGTTGGCCGTGGGTCACCAGCTGCCCGCCGCCGTTACGGCTGACGAACTTGCGCAGGGCCACGTAGAACACCGGGGTCAGGAACAGACCGAACAGGGTGACGCCCAGCATGCCGGCGAACACCGTGATACCGGTCACCGAGCGGACTTCCGCGCCGGCGCCATGCGAGATCACCAGCGGGATGGTGCCGGCAATGAACGCGATGGAGGTCATCACGATCGGGCGCAGACGCAGGCGGCACGCTTCCAGTGCAGCCTCCACGATGCCCTTGCCGCCCATTTCCAGTTCGCGGGCGAACTCGACGATCAGGATCGCGTTCTTGCATGCCAGGCCCATCAGCACCACCAGGCCGACCTGCACGAACACGTTGTTGTCGCCACCGGTCATCCATACGCCGAACAACGCGGACAGCAGGGTCATGGGGACAATCAGGATCACCGCCAGCGGCAGCGACCAGCTTTCATACAGCGCGGCCAGCACCAGGAACGCCAGCAGGATCGCCACCGGGAACACGATGAAGGCGGCCTTGCCCTGGGTGGCCTGCTGGTAGCTCAGGTCGGTCCACTCGGTCTGCATGCCCACTGGCAGGACCTGCCCGGCGATCTCGGTCAGCTTGGCCATGGCCTCGGCCGAGGACAGCATGCGCGGGTCGGCTTCGCCGGCCAGATCAGCCGCCGGGTAACCGTTGAAGCGCAGCACCGGATCCGGACCGTAGGTCTCCTTCACGGTGACCATCGAGCCGATCGGCACCATCTCGCCACGGTTGTTGCGGGTGCGCAGGCGACCGATGTCTTCCACGCTGTCACGGAACTGGCCGTCGGCCTGGGCAATCACCTGCCAGGTACGACCGAACTGGTTGAAGTCATTTACATACGACGAGCCCAGGTAGGTCTGCAGGGTGTCGAACAACTCGGTCAGTTCCACGCCCTGGGCCTTGGCCTTGACGCGGTCCACTTCGGCATCCAGCTGCGGCACGTTGGCCTGGTAACTGGTGATCGGGAACGCCATGCCCGGGGTCTGCGCGACGGCACCCTGCATCGTGCTCACCGCGGTCTGCAGTGCGCCGTAACCGAGGTTGCCACGGTCCTGGATGAACATCTGGTAGCCGTTGCCGTTACCCAGGCCGAGGATCGGCGGCGGCATCATGGAGAACGCGAAGCCCTCCTGCAGCCCGGCGATCTTGGCGTTGATCTCGGCATTGATCTGCGCGGCGGTGCGGCCCTTGCGCTCACTGAACGGCTTGAGCGGAACGAAGGCCACACCGGTGTTGGGCGTGTTGGTGAACTGCAGCGCGTTCAGACCCGGGAACTGGATCGTGTGCGCCACGCCATCGGTGTTGCGCGCGATCTCGGCGACCTTGGCCAGCATGGCGTCGGTACGTGCGATCGAGGAGCCTTCCGGCAGCTTCACACCGGCGATCAGGTACAGCTTGTCCTGGGTCGGGATGAAGCCGGCCGGCACCGCCTTGAACATCAGGCCGGTGGCCAGCAGCAGGCCGGCATAGACCACGAACACCAGGCCGCGGCGGCCCAGCAGGCGGCCGACCGAACCGTGGTATTTCTCCGAACTGGTCTTGAAGAAGCGGTTGAACGGACGGAAGATCCAGCCGAACAGACGATCGATCAGACGGGTCAGGCCATCCTTGGGTGCACCGTGCGGCTTGAGCAGACGTGCGGCCAGGGCCGGCGACAGGGTCAGCGAGTTGATCGCCGAGATCACGGTCGAGATCGCGATGGTGACGGCGAACTGCTTGTAGAACGCACCGGTCACGCCCGACAGGAACGCCATCGGCACGAACACGGCACACAGCACCAGCGCGATCGCCACGATCGGCCCGGAGACTTCACGCATCGCCTGGTGTGCCGCGGCCAGCGGGGTCAGGCCTTCTTCAATGTTGCGCTCGACGTTCTCCACCACCACGATCGCGTCATCGACCACGATGCCGATCGCCAGCACCAGTCCGAACAGGGTCAAGGTGTTGATCGAGAAGCCCAGCACGTACAGCGCCGCGAACGTACCCACGATGGACACCGGCACGGCGATCAACGGAATGATCGAGGCGCGCCAGGTCTGCAGGAACAGGATCACCACCAGCACCACCAGCGCGATGGCTTCCAGCAGCGTGGAGACCACGGCCTTGACCGAGTCACGCACGAAGATGGTGGTGTCGTACACCGCTTCGTACTTCACGCCGGCCGGGAACTGCTTGGTCAGCTCGTCCATCGTATGGATCACCGAGTCACGGATCTCCAGCGCATTCGCACCCGGGGCCTGGAAGATACCGATACCGACCGCGTTCTTGCCGTCCAGCTGCGAGCGCAGCGTGTAGTCACCGGCACCCAGTTCCAGGCGGGCGACATCGGACAGGCGGACCAATTCACCGTCGTCACCGGCCTTGAGCACGATGTCGCGGAATTCCTGCTCGCTGCGCAGGCGACCCTGGGCGTTGATGAGGGTCAGGAAGTCGCTGCTCGGCATCGGCTCGGCGCCGAGCTGGCCGGCCGAGACCTGCACGTTCTGCTCGCGCATCGCACGCACCACGTCGCTGGCGGTCAGGCCGCGCGCGGCGATCTTGTCCGGGTCCAGCCACGCACGCATGGCGTAGTCACCGCCGCCGAACATCTGCGCATCACCGACGCCCTGCAGGCGTGCCAAGGCATCCTTGACGTGCAGGCGGGCGTAGTTGCGCAGGTACAGCGAGTCGTACTTGCCGTCCGGCGAGGTCAGGTGGACCACCATCAGGAAGGTCGGCGACTGCTTCTGGGTGGAGACACCCTGGCGGCGCACGTCCTCGGGCAGGCGCGCCTGCGCCTGGGCGACGCGGTTCTGCACCTTGACCGCGGCTTCGTCCGGATCGGTACCCGGGCGGAAGGTCACCGTCATCTGCAGCACGCCGTCCGAGCCGGCGACGGACTTGATGTACATCATGTCCTCGACGCCGTTGATCGCTTCTTCCAGTGGCGTGGCCACCGTTTCAGCGATCACTTTGGGGTTGGCGCCCGGGTACACCGTGCGCACCACCACCGAGGGCGGCACCACTTCGGGGTACTCGCTGATCGGCAGCATCGGGATCGCGATCAGGCCAGCGGCGAAGATCACGATCGACAGCACCGCCGCGAAGATCGGCCTGTCAATGAAAAAACGGGAAAAGTCCATGGGTGGATTCCTGGGGTTTCACCAGCGCCGGCGTGCACGACCCCGGCCGCTGTCGCAGGCGACAGCGGTGGCGGGTTCCCCTGCACGGGGCGATGGCAGTCACGGTAGAGCCGACCGTTGGTCGGCTGCTATGTAGAACCGACGGTCAGTCGGCTGCCCTTCAATTCTTTGCAACAGCCGGCGCGGCTACCGGTGCGGCAACCGGCTGCATCGCAACGGCCTTGGCCTGGACCGGCATGCCGGGCATGAAGACTTTCTGCACGCCATCGATGATCACGCGGTCTCCGGCCTTCAGGCCCTGCTCGACGATGCGCAGGCCGTCGGCGGTGCGGCCGAGTTCAATATCGCGGCGCTGTGCCTTGTTGTCCTTGTCGACCACGTAGACGAACTTGCGGTCCTGGTCGGTCAGCACGGCCTTGTCATCGATCAGCATGGCCTGGAACTGGCCGCTGCCCAGCAGCTGCACGCGGGCGAACAGGCCCGGGGTGAAGGCGCGGTCGGCGTTGTCAAGCAGCGCGCGGACCCGGATGGTGCCGGTGCTGCGGGTCACCTGGTTGTCCAGGAAGTCGACCTTGCCTTCATGCGGGTAACCGGTCTCGCCGGACAGGCCGACCTTCACCGGCAGTTCGCTGTCGCGCTCGCTCGGGCGTTCACCCTTGCGCGCCATCTGCGCGTAACGCAGGAAGGTGCCTTCATCGGCATCGAAGTACACATGCACCTTGTCCAGCGAGACCAGCGTGGTCAGCACGCTGGCGCTGTCGCCGGCGGTGACGAGGTTGCCGGCGGTCACCATCGCGCGACCGGCGCGGCCGTTGATCGGCGCGCGCACCTGGGTGAACTCCATGTTCAAGCGCGCCGCATCGACGGCAGCCTGAGCGGCCTGCACCTGCGCCAGGGCCTGCTCGGACACTGCACGGCGCTGTTCCCAGGTCTCGGTGGAGATGGCCTGCTGGTCGGACAGGCGCCGGGCACGGTCGGCTTCGCTGCGGCTCACCTGGGCCTGGGTGCGCGCGCGGTTGAGCTCGGCGGTGGCGCGATCCAGCTCGGCGCGGTAGCTGCGCGCGTCGATGGTGAACAGCACATCGCCCTTCTTGACCTCCTGGCCTTCGACATAGTTGACCTTGTCGATGTAGCCGGAGACGCGCGGGCGCAGTTCAACGCTTTCGACCGCTTCGACGCGGCCACTGAAGTCGTCCCACTGGCTGACCTGCTTGACCAGTACCGGGGCGGCACTGACCGAGGGCGGCGGCGGCATGCCGGCTTCTTCAGCGTGGCTGCCACTGCAGGCGGTCAGCACCGCGGCGGCGAGGATGGAAACGCCGGCCATGGTCAGCCGTCGGGTGAAACGATGCGGGGAGGAGTTGGAAGTCATGTCATGCATCCGTACGTAGGGGTGGTGATACAGAATCGAAAACGTGGGGCGACGTGGGGGGCGTAGCCTGGGACCTGAACCTTGGTAGAGGTCAAGCCGTGCCGACCGTGTCGCGCGACATCGGCGGGGGGCGGTCCAGATGCAGCAGCCCGCGCGGCAGTTCGGCATCGCGTGCATCGCAGCGCACGATGGCGCGGTTGTCGGTGCAGTTGTCGAGCAGCGAGACCACACGACGGCCGACGAGCAGCGCGCTCGGCCATTCGATGCAGGCTTTGGCCGCATTGGCCGGGGTGCACACCGGATCGCACACTTCCAGCATCTGCGCGCGCACGCCCAGTGCCTGGGCTTCCTGGTGCAGCACCTGCGCGTACATGCGCGTGGCGGACATGGTGATGGAGGACTCACCGTGCCCGGCCCACGGCTTGAAGCCGGCCGGCCCGCCGACCAGCACGTAGCGCCGCACCTGGGCGCCACCGCGCACCAGCGGCAGCAGATGGCGGCCGGCATGCACGTGCGGCATCACGTCGGCCAGCAGCGCCTGCAACAGCGCATCGCCGCTGCGGTCGGTCACCCGCCCACGGTTGTACGGCCCGCCCATCGCATCCACCACGGCCGCCAGCGCGCGGGGACGTCCGCCGACGCGCTCGGCCACGGTGCGCGCCGAGGCGTCGTCGCCCAGCGAACCGAGCAGGACTTCCAGCCCCGGCTCATCGGCGAACTGCTCCTGCAGCGCGGCCAGCCGGCCGGGGTCGCGGCCGACCACCAACACGGGGCTGCCGGCCTCCAGCAAGGCCGCCACGATCCCCTGGCCCACGCTGCCGGTGCCACCGAGCACCAGCACCTCGGGGGCCAATGTCCCATTCATGGGACTTTCACTCCCGTCGCCGGGATAATCCCAATTCGACCCAGTCGGTCGCCATTGCGCGAGCCCAGCCGGAAGCTGCCGCCGCGCTGCATGTTGGCAGGCGGGGTAAACTCCCGAAAAGCCTTGCGGGACAAGGAGCCCGGACGGACTTCCACGGTCATCGCGAGGTCCAGCGGGGCGTTGGGGCCGCTACGCAGGCGGCCAAGAATGTTCCGCAACCACATGGTTGTCGTCCTTCATATCTGGAATGGCGCCAGATTAGTCCTCAAACTCCCCCTTGATTAGTCCGGATTTAGGGGAATAATCATCCCGTGCCCGGCACAATCATTTGCGGCACTCTTCCCCTCCCCCGACTTTGGATCCCGTCATGGCCCACGATCTCAACGACACGCTGATCTTCGTCAAAGTGGTCGAGCAAGGCAGTTTCATCGCCGCCGCCACTGCACTGGGGCTCCCCAAGACGACGGTGAGCCGCAAAGTGCAGGAACTGGAAACGCGTCTCGGCGCACGCCTGCTGCACCGGACCACCCGCCGCCTCGGCCTCACCGAGGCCGGCTCGGTCTATCACGAGCATTGCCAGCGCATCGCACGCGAGCTGGAAGAAGCCGAAGGTGCGGTCAACCAGCTGCAGTCCGGCCCGCGCGGCTGGCTGCGCTTCACCGTGCCCTACTCGATCGGCATCACCTGGATCGCGCCGCTGCTCGGCCAGTTCCATGCGCAATACCCGGAAATCCAGCTGGACATGCATCTGGGCAACGAGAAGCTCGACCTGATCGCCGGTGAAGCGGATCTGGCACTGCGCGTGGGCACCCTGCCCGACTCCAACCTGGTCGCGCGCAAGCTTGGCAGCCTGCGCACGCAGGTATTCGCCAGCCCGGCCTATATCGAACGCTACGGCGAGCCGCTGCATCCGGATGAGCTGCAGTTCCACCGCATCCTGGCCATGCGCAAAGCGCGCAACCTCAACAACAACCGCTTCTTCTGGCAACTGGGCGAGAACGGGGGCGAGCTGCTCGATTTCCCGGTCAATCCGCTGCTGGTGGCCAATGATCCTTCGGCGTTGAACGGTGCACTGGTGTGCGGCGAAGGGTTGCTGTTGACCGGTGACGTGATGGCCAAGCCATTCGTTGAATCCGGGATGGTGCGCCGCGTGCTGGCCGGCTGGACCGGGCCGGAAGTGGACTTCAACGCGGTGTTCGCCGGCGGCCGGCTGGTCTCGCCGAAGGTGCGCGCGTTCGTCGATTTCCTGGTCGAGAAGATGAACTTCGATGCCAACTACATGCTTGCGCAATGCCCGGCGGCGAAGCTGGCCAAGCAGCAGCAGACCCAGGTGGAAACGGAGCTGCAGGCGGCCGGGAAGCGGATTCTGGAGACGGTGACCGCGGGGTAGTGCTGCTTCATCAGCGCAGTGCCGTATGAACGACAACGCCGCCCTTGGGCGGTGCGGTCGTGTGGGCGGTGCGGTCGTTTGGGCGGTGCGGTCGTTTGGGCGGTGCGGTCGTTTGGGCGGTGCGGTCGTGTGGGTGTGCGAGCGGACGGAGTTGTTCCGGGCGTACCGGCCAACGGCCGGTACCTACAAAAAATGCCGCCTGTAAGGGCGGCATTTTTGTGTTGCGAGCCTGCGGGTCGCAACACGCAATAACAGCGCGCTGGCGCGCTGTTATTGCTGCAAGGGAATCACACGGATCTCGACACGGCGGTTCTGCGCGCGGCCGGCATCGGTGTTGTTGTCGGCAATCGGGTAGGCCTTGCCGGCACCCAGGGTTTCGATACGGGCGCGCTGCACGCCCTGGCCGGCCAGGTAGGCGGCGACCGAATCGGCACGTTCCTTGGACAGGCGGTTGTTGACCGCATCGCTGCCGATGCTGTCGGTGTGGCCGACGACTTCGATCATGGTCTGGTTGTACTCGGCCAGCGTGCTGGCCACGCCGTTGAGCGAGCTGTAGAACTGCGGCTTCAGCGTGGACTTGCCGAAATCGAAGGTGATGCCGTCCGGCAGGTTCAGGACCAGGTTGTCGCCATTACGGGAGACGTCGATACCGGTGTTGGCGGTACGCTCGCGCAGCGCGCGTTCCTGGCGGTCCTGGTACTGGCCGACGGCCGCGCCGCTCAGTGCGCCGATACCGGCACCGATCATGGCGTGCTGGCGGCGCTCGGTGGCGCTGTTGCCGCTGAGCAGGCCCGCGGCGACGCCGACGGCGGTACCGATCAGGGCATTGCGGCCGGTGCGGTTCTGCTGCTCGACGGGATTGCCGTACTGGTCACTCTGCACGTAGGAGCCACCGGTGGCGCAGGCCGTCAGGGCGGCAGCAGTCATCAGGGCCAGGGCCACGTTGCGGGTTGCGGGTCGAATCATGAGGTTTCTCCTTGGTTACCGGACGGCGCCGGCGTGCGGGCCGTGAAGAGCATAAACAGCCCAACGCGATGCCGGCATGATGAATGGCACGCTCGGCAGCTCCCTGTTCAGGTAAACGGTTACGGCGAAAGCGACTTTTACGGGACGCCGGTCACGCCCCGCCGGTATGCCGATACGCTGCCAACGCGGCATCCCGACCCTCGCTCAGATCCACCAGCGGCAGGGTCGGATACCCGGGCGCGAGCTCGGCCAGCAGCTGCGGCGATTGCCACGGGGCGAAGCGCGCCTTCACCGGTAGTGCCCCCAGTTCGGGTACCCAGCGCGTGATGTAGCGCGCCTGCGGATCGAACTTCTGCGACTGCGTCACCGGATTGAAGATCCGGAAGTAAGGCGCCGCGTCCGCCCCCGTGCCGGCAACCCATTGCCACCCCATGGTGTTGTTGGCCAGATCCGCGTCGACCAGGGTGTCCCAGAACCAGCGTGCACCCTCGCGCCAATGCTGGCGCATGTGCTTGCACAGGTAGCTGGCGACGATCATGCGCACGCGGTTGTGCATGTATCCGGTCGCCCACAGCTCACGCAGGCCGGCATCGACAATCGGGATGCCGGTGCGCCCCTGCTGCCACGCACGCAGCGCGTCGGCATCGGGCTTGGCCCAGTCGAACTGATCGAAGCGCGGGTTGAGGTTGTGATCCGGGGTCTGCGGGTAGTGATGCAGCAGGTGATACGAAAACTCGCGCCAGCCCAACTCGCGGATGTAGCCGTCGATGTCGGCATCGCGACTGGCGCTGCGCTCGGCCTGCAGACGACGCGCGATCTGCCACGGTGCGATCTCGCCGAAATGCAGATGCGGCGACAGCATCGAGGTGCCGACCCGGTCCGGCAGATCACGCTGCTCGCGATAACCGTTGAGCGCACCGTCGATGAAGACGCCCAGCGCCTCGTGCGCGCCCGCCTCGCCCGGTTGCCAGTGGTCCCAGAACTGCCGATCCCACGGAATCGACGGCGCCAGGCCGAGCGCGTCGAGGCTCTCGCCGCTCGCGGTGTGCGCAGGCAGCCGGTCCGGCAAGCGTGTGGGTGCCGACAGCTGCAGACGGGTCAACGCATTGCGCCAGAACGGGGTGAACACCTTGTACGGCCCGCCCTGCTGGGTCGCTACGTCCCACGGTTCGAACATCAGGCTGCCGTTGTGGCTTTCGGCCTCGATGCCCAGCTCGCGGAGGTCCCGCTTGATCTTCGCATCGCGTGGCTGCGTGGCTGGCTCGTACTTTCGGTTCCAGTACACCGCGACAGCATCGGTCTGCTCGATCAGCTGCTGCAGCTGTGCCTGGCTGTCGCCCTGGCGCAGCACCAGCGCCGAGCCGCGTGCGCGGAGGTCGGCGTCCAGCGCCGCCAGCGAACGATGCAGCCACGTGTCCGACGCACCACCCGGGGCCCAGTCACCCTCCTCCTGCGGCGCATGGATGTAGACCGGCACCGGCACGTGGCCCGCGTCCAAGGCGGCCTGCAGGGCCGGGTTGTCCTGCAACCGCAGATCACGACGAAACCACACCAGCGCTACCGACACGAGACTACCCCGGAAGATTGTTGAGGCAATGATAGCCAGTGCAGGTGAAGGACAGGCAGCGGTTACGCGTGGGTGGTCCGTACTGTTCCACTCCGCCGCGCTTGACCTCAATCGTGCTTGAGGTTCTATCGTGGCATCACCGTGCTGCGTGCCGGCACCACCCTCACCTGCTCTTCCGGAGATAACCATGGCTTACACCCTCCCCGCCCTGCCCTATGCCTACGACGCACTCGAGCCGCACTTCGACGCACGCACGATGGAAATCCATCATGCCAAGCACCACCAGACCTACATCACCAACCTCAATGTCGCGCTCGCCGATGCCGGGGTCCAGAGCACGGATATCGATGCACTGATCGCCGATATCGGCTCTCTGCCCGAGGGGGTGCGCAACGCCGTCCGCAACAACGGCGGCGGGCATGCCAATCACAGCCTGTTCTGGACGGTGCTGACCGCCAGCAGCGGCCAGCCGGACGGCACTGTTGCGGCCGCCATCGAGCGCGACCTCGGCGGCTACGCCGCGTTCAAGGACGCCTTCACCAAGGCTGCGCAGACCCGTTTCGGCAGTGGCTGGGCGTGGTTGACGTTGAGCCGTGATGGCACGTTGCGGGTGGAGAGCAGCCCGAACCAGGACAACCCGTTGATGGGCGAGTTCGCCGGCCTTTCCGGCGGCACGCCGATCCTGGGGCTGGATGTGTGGGAACACGCCTACTACCTCAACTACCAGAACCGCCGCCCGGACTACATCGCCGCCTTCTTCGAGCTGATCGACTGGGCCGAAGTGGCGCGCCGTTACCAGGCGGCCGGCGGCCGTTGATGGGCGCCGCTACTGCACGGTAGACGCATCGATGGATATCCCCGCACTGCAACGCCTGCTCGAGCGTGGACGCGACAGCGCTCTGCTCCGCTTCGGCCTGGGCAAGGCCCTGCTCGACGCGGGCGACAGCGCGGAGGCGGTCATCCATCTGCAGCGCTGTGTCGCACAGGATCCGCGCTACTCGGCGGGCTGGAAATGGCTGGGTAAGGCACATCTGGCGGCCGGCGATACGGACGCGGCAGCACAGGCGTGGCGGGAAGGCAGTGCTGTCGCCGAGACCAACGGCGACAAGCAGGCGGTCAAGGAGATGGCCGTGTTCCTGCGGCGGCTGCAGAAGACAGACGCGGGCCGGGCGTGATCGCCCGGCACCGCTACCAGAGCAGGCCGTTGTTGTAGAGCGCGATCAGGGTCCACACCAAAGCGATCACCGCGAAGCCGGTGAAATAGGTCCAGTTCTGGTGTGCGGCCGTCCAATCGTCTTTTCCAAAGCGGCCGCCGCTGAAGGCGAACAGCGCGACGCGCCCGATACCGAACACCAGAATCTGCACGATGAAGCCGACCACGATCCAGTGGATCACGGTCAGTACGCCGCGCTTGATCTCCTCTTCCATGTGCTGCCGCCCACTCCGTTGAAAAGCCTGACATCGACGATGCGCAGGCGACCAACACTGAGCATAGCGGACGAAAAAATCAATCGCCTTTCGCGCGCCGCTGCTGCGCATCGAAGCGCTGCATGGAGGTACGGATCAGCGCCTTGGCCTCGGCGGCATTGCCCCAGCCGTTGAGCTGGACCGGATTGCGACCGGCCGGCAGATCCTTGTAGACCCGGAAGAAGGCTTCGATGCGCTGCCGCTCGATCAGCGGCAGGTCATCCAGATCGCGGATGTTGGCGTAGGTGGGATCGATCTTGTCGGTCGGCACGCCGATGACCTTTTCATCCTGCTCCCCGTCATCGACCATCTTCAGGAAGCCGATCGGACGGAACCGTACGATCACGCCGGGATGCAACGGCTCGCGGGTCAGCACCAGTGCGTCGAGCGGGTCGTTGTCGCCGGCCAGGGTGCGCGGCATCGAGCCGTAGTTGGCCGGGTACGCCACCGGCATCGACTGGAAGCGGTCCACGTGGACCAGACCGTCCTCCTTGATCTCGTACTTGGTGAAGCTGCCGGCCGGGATCTCCACGGCCAGATGCACTTCGTCCGGCGCGTTCTTCGGCTGCGCGGCGAGGAAGGGGTGCAGGACGGCGTTGCCGGCGACGCTGGCACCGGCGAGCAGCAGCAGCGAGGCGGCCAATACGGCCAGCCCGAGGGAACGGCGATGGATCATCTCAGTCTCCACGAATGGCCGGGCGCGCCGCAGCGGCCCGGCCGGTCGGTCATTCCCAGCAACGGTCGGCGCGGCCCTTCAGGGTCTGGGCGCGCGTGCAGTCACGGGGGGCGATGCGTCCCTGCGTCAGTTCGGCTTTCTGTTTGCGGCCATCGGTGCCGCGTGTCAACTCGAAGCCGTCGTACAGGCGGCCGGTGACGGTGCGCGCCTCGTAACGCAGGTGGCTGGGATCGAACTTCAGCACCTGGAACAGCTGCGTGTCCTCGCCGACCGGCGCCATGGTGGCGCGGGCCTCATCGGACAGCCGGTACTGCTTCGGCCCGGCCACGGTGACCACGAACTGTGGCGTCGCGCCCTGGCCTTCGCCACGGCGGCCGTAGGTGTGGTCGTGGCCCTGCAGGACCAGATCGACCTGGTGGCGGCGCACCACCGGCAGCAGCACATCGCGCAGTTCGGTGTTCTCGCGGCCCTCGCGCGGGGAATAGAACGGCTGGTGCAGCAGCACGATGCTCCACGGGTGCGGATTCTCCGCCAGCACGGTGTCCAGCCAGGCGGCCTGCGCCTTGGCGGTGCCCAGATCGAGCGCGGAGGTGCCGTCGAGCACGGCGATGCGCACGCCCTGGTAGTCGAACCAGTAGGTGCTGGTATCCGCGGCGTCCACACCATTACGCGGCAGTGCGAACGTCACCGGCCAATGGCGGCCGAGCACGCGACGCTCCTGCGGGGTGTCTTCAAACTCCTCGAAGTACTCGTGGTTGCCGATCGCGGGGGCCACGGCGGTCTCCTGCGGCAGCCAGCCGGCAGCGGCGAACCACTCGCCCCACTCGCTGTCGTCCTGCCCGTCGCCCCCGCTGACCAGGTCACCGGCGAACAGGCTCAGGCGCGCGTCCGGGGCGGCCTTGATGCCGGCCCGCATCACCCGCGAGACGTGGCTGAGGTTCTTGTTCTGGGTATCACCGAAGTACAACAACGTCAGCGGCTGCTCGGCACGGCCGGCGGTGCGCAGTTGGTTCCATGCACTCCAGGTGTTCTGACCCTGCACGCGCCACAGGTAAAGCGTATCCGGCTGCAGGCCGGTGATGTCGGCACGGTGATGATGGGACGCGCCCAGTTCGGTGGTCAGCGCCTGCGTGGTGGCGGTGATCCGGGTCGGCGTGCCCACATCCGGCGAGTCGCCAGCGGCGACCCACTCCAGCACCGGCGCCTTGACCGAGGTGTCGGTGCGCCACGCAACCGAGAAGCCCCGTGCGGCGTCCTGCGCCGGCGAGGCGACCAGGCGGTCCGGGAAGCCGGTCGCCGCGTAGTGGCGGTTGCCGGCCGGCACCTGGGTGTTGGGCTCGGCACCGGTCTCGGGGCCCTTCTTTGCCGAGGCGCTGCCACTGCACAGCAGCAGCGCCATCGTCAGCGCGGTCAGGGCGGCAGGAACGCGGCTCACGCGCCGCACTCCAGCGGCAGCGACAACTGCTTGGCGATGCTCGCCCAGTCGAAGGCGACCACGCCCTGGTCATCGTGCACGGCATACAGCGCGCCATGCGGGAAACGCGCGGACGGTGCCTGCATCGACCAGATGCCGTCGGTGTTGGCCACCGTGTTGCCCTGGAACGCACCGACATGCTTCAGGCTGTGCCGGTCGAACAGATGGAACACGCTGCGCTGCTTGCCCTGCTCGGTGGTGATCCACCAACCGTCCTTGCCGCAGGTCCGCAGCATCACGCCTTCGGCCTGGGCCTGGAAGGCATCGCGGCCAAACGTGGTGCCACTGAAGCGGCCTTCCAGCGTATAGACCTTGAACTCGCTGGCGTAGGTTTCGTCTTCTTCCGCGATCAGCAGGCGGTCGTTGGCCGGGTCGCCCCAGATCGATTCGACCACCCGCAGCGCGCCAGCTTCGGTGGTGTCACCGATGCTGGCGGTGAGCGCAGCCTGCGCCTTGCCGCCCTGCACGGTGAGCGCGTAACGCCGCACGCGCTTGTCCAGTTCGGCCAGCGGCGGCAGCACGTCGTTGCCCTGCGCGTCTTCGCCGGCGTCGTAGGAATCGGTGACGTACACGTCGTAGCCGTTGCCGAGCTTGTTCACCCACAGCCCGTACGGCTTGCGCAGATCATCGGCGCCGAACACGCCCAGCGGGCTGAAATCCGGCAGCTGCAGCACCTGCACACGGTGGCTGTCACGCTCCACGATCAGCACCAGGTCATCGACCACGGCAATGCCGTTGGGGCGATCGAACTGACCCGGCGCGGTGCCGAGGCTGCCGACGTCACGCAGCTTCGCCCCGGTCTGCCCGTCGTAGACCACCAGCTTGTCGGTGGCCTTGGCGGTGGCGATCAACCAGACCTGGCCCTCGGGCGTGGTCCAGCTGGCCGGGGAGTCGATGTTGTCGTCCGGGGTCATCGGAGTGAGGAACGCCTCGGCGACGGTGGCCACATCACGTGGCGTGGAGGCGTCGGTGCCGGTCGGTGCGACCCCCGGGGCCGGCGCCGCTGCGTCGGGCGCGGCTGCCGGCCGGCAGGCGGTCAACAGCGCCAGTGCGAGCAGGCTCAGACCATGGGACGCGCGCATCACAGGGCCACCTTCAGGCCGAGGGCGTAGGTGCGGCCGTATTCTTCGTTCTGCAGGGTGCGCGAGCGCACGCCCTGGTACAGCTCCAGCGGCTTGTCGAGCAGGTTCTGGGCTTCGAAGTAGACGCTCACGTTGGAGGTGATCTTGTAGTCCATGCTGAAATCGAGCTGGGTGTTGGGCGCCACATAGATGTCATAGGCGCGACTGTCGCCCAGTGAATCCAGATACTCGCTGCGGTAGACCGCGGCCACGCGGGTGCTGAAGCCGGCCTTTTCATAGCCGATGTGCGCGCTGTACACGTGCTTGGAGGCACGCGGCAGCATGAAGTCGTCGCGCTCGCGGCCGGCCACGCCCGGATCGAAATCCGTATCCAGCCAGGTACCGCTGGCGCCGACCAGCAGACCATCCCAACCGGCCGGCAGGAAGGCGAGCTGCTGCTGCCAGTTGAACTCGGCACCCTTCACCGTGGCCCTGTTGCCGTTGATCACCCGGGTGACCTCGAAGTCCGGATACGCCGGATCGTTGTTGCTCACCGTGTTGACGATGTAGCCGTCGATCGACTTGTGGAACACGCCCAGCGACACGATGCCGGTGCTGCCGATGTACTTCTCGAGCGACAGGTCGATGTTCCTGGACTCATACGGATCCAGCTGCGGATTGCCGATCCGGACTTCCTCGTCACCGCGGCTCAGGCCGACCCGCGGCGCCACATCGCCAAACGACGGGCGCGACACGGTCTTGTTGGCGGCCGCACGCAGCACCCAGTCATCACCGGCGTCATAACGCAGGTGCAGGCCAGGCAGCACGTTGGTGTAGCTGCGGCTCACGCTCAACGGGGTGACCGTGAAGCTGCGGCCGTTACCAGCCACCTCGACGCTGTTGCCGGTGGCGCTGAACTGGGTGTTCTCCACACGCACGCCACCGATGATGCGCAGCGCGCCGACATCCCAGGTGCCCATCACGTAGCTGGCGAAGATGTCCTCACTGGCGGTGTAATCCTCTTCCAGCGAGGTCAGCGCATTGCCGCCGGCATCCTGCGGGCGGGCACTGTACTGGCCACCGGACTGCGCCCAGTAGCGGCGCATGGCATCCGAGCTCATGCCCTGGCCGAGGCTGCCGCCGCGGTGATCGGGGGTGGAGGTGGTCCAGTCCGACAGCGCCACGTCCGGACCAACGCGCAGTTCGCGCTCATCGACATTGACGTCGCGGTCGCGCCAGCGCCCGAGCAGGCCGAACTTGATGCTGGAGGCATCGCCATCGAAGCGCACGTTGATCTGCGCACTGCGCTCGCTGTCGTTGACCTGCTTGGGCGACACCACAAAACGATCGAAATCGTAGTTGCCGTTGTCCATCCACTGCGCGCTGGTCAGGCTGTAGCGCGGGATGCCACTGTTCTGATCGACGCTGGCGCCGAGGTCATCGCCGTTGTACTCGAAACGCGCCTCCATCTCATCGTTGACGCGCTCTTCGGTACGCGTGTAACCGACCTTGTAATCGACCACCGCATTGGTCAGGCGGTTCTCGCCGCCGGCGCTGGTGGTGAAGGTGTTTTCTTTCTTGGTGCGGTAGCGCATGCGCTTCTGGATCGCATCGGCCGGCAGGTCATCGACGCGGTACTGGTTGCTGCCCAGCGCGGTGACGTCACCATCGCCGAAGTTGAAGATGGTGCGCTGGCGGGTTTCGGCATCGTCGAACTGGCTGTACAGCGTGCGCAGGTAATACCGATTGTCGTCATCCGGGTGCCAATCCAGATTGAGGTTCGCACCGATGCGCTTGCGCTCGATCTCGTACTTGCGCTGCTGCAGGCTGGTGGCGAACAGGTCGTCCTCGGCACCGCCGTCGAACTCGCCGTACTCCACTTCGGTGTTGTCCGATTCGAACTTGCGGTTCTGGTAGTTCACCCCCAACGCCACGCCGAAGGTATCGGCGAACACTTCGCTGTAGTTGATCGCGGCCTTGGGGCTGGTGTTGCCGGAGAGCTGCTGATGGCTGGCTTCGATCTTGCCGCGCAGGTTGCGGCCTTCGCGGTCGAACGCCGAGGCGGACTCGACCAGGATCGCACCGCCGATCGCGTCGCCGGGCATGTCCGGGGTGGGCGATTTGACCACGCGCAGGCGCTCGGTCGAGTCGGAGGGAATCACGTCCAGCGGTGCAGCGCGGCTGGAATCCTCCGGCGTACCAATCGCGATGCCATCGACGCTGACGCTGTTGAGGTTGGCATCCAGGCCACGGATGACCACGAAGCGCCCCTCGCCCTGGTCACGGGTGACGCTGACGCCCGGCAGGCGCTGCAGCGATTCGGCCACGTTCTGGTCCGGATAGACGCCCATGGCATCGGAAGACACCGCATCTTCGATCGCATCGCTGCTGCGCTTGAGGTCGACCGCGCGGGTCTGCGACTCCAGCTGCGGGCGGACTTCGACCCGGTCCAGATCGATGGCGGCGGCACCGGCGGCGGCGCTGCCGGCCACGGTGCTGCCATCGGGCGTATCGGCGGCATGGGCCGACGGGGTGATCACCGCCAGCAACGAAAGGCTGATCGCCAGGCCCAACGGACGCTTCTTCTGCACTGCATTCCCCAATCTGTGTAAAGAATGGGTCAGCACGGTATGTCCGGGAGGTTGCATGAGGATGACACCGGGGACATCAAGGGCGGAGATCGGGGTCTGGGTAGAGCCGAGCCATGCTCGGCTGCCTCGGGTTGACGGGTGCGCCGGTGATCGGCTTCTTCATTGGCGGGCCTGCCGAGCGTCGGCTTCGTCACTGGCGGGCCTGCCGAGCGTCGGCTTCGGCATTGGCGGGCCTGCCGAGCATGGCTCGGCACTACCGGGCGTGGCGGCTTCGGCTTTTGGCTTCGGTTGGGCGTTGCGGCACACTAGTGACCTCTCCTCTCCCCTGATTCCCCCATGAAAATCGTCGAAGTGCGCCATCCGCTGGTGCAGCACAAGATCGGCCTGATGCGCGATGCGTCCCTGAGCACCAAGGACTTCCGCGAGCTGGCCAATGAACTCGGTGGGCTGCTGGCCTATGAGGCCACCGCCGATCTGGAGACCGAAGCCCACACCATGGCCGGCTGGGCGGGCCCGGTCACGGTGCAGCGCATTGCCGGGGCAAAGATCACCGTGGTGCCGATCCTGCGCGCCGGCCTGGGCATGCTCAGTGGCGTGCTCTCGCTGATCCCCGCCGCGCGGGTGAGCGTGGTCGGCCTGCAGCGCGATGAGGAAACCCTGCAGCCGGTGCCCTACTTCGAGCGCCTGACCGGCCGCCTGGAAGAGCGCGATGCGCTGATCCTGGACCCGATGCTGGCCACCGGCGGCACCCTGATCGCCACCATCGACATGCTCAAACGCGCTGGCGCCCGCCGCATCAAGGGCATCTTCCTGGTCGCCGCGCCGGAAGGCATCGCCGCCGTGCAGGCCGTGCACCCGGACGTGGAGATCTTCACCGCCGCCATCGATGCCCAGCTCAACGAGAAGGGCTACATCCTGCCGGGCCTGGGCGATGCGGGCGACCGCATCTTCGGGACCCGCGTGGTCGGTTGATCCGCTCGTTCTGACCGGCGGCCAGCACCGGCCGCCGGTGCTTCACACGGCCTGGCCATGGCCGGGCAGAAGCTGCGCGCACCATCATCCCGTGCGTGGAGCTGCGTCATGAAGACCCTGTCCCTGCTGGCCTGTCTGCTGTTTTTGGGTGGCCCTGTGATCGCCAGCGCGGCGACCCCGCAGCAACAGCGGATGGCCGATTGCTCGGCCAAGAACAAAGGCAAGACCGGCGAGGACTACAAGACTGCGCAGAAGGCCTGCCTGAGCGCTCCGGCGCCGGCGGCGAGCACGCCGCAGGAGCGCATGAAGACCTGTAACGCCGATGCGGCGGCGAAGAAGCTGGCCGGCGATGCGCGCAAGACGTTCATGAGTGGGTGTTTGAAGGCGCATTGACGCGCCGTACCGGGTTCATGCCCGGTGCCGTGGGGTGCCGTGCCGACCACCGGTCGGCACCTGCCGGCTTGCTTGGACGGACGCCCCACGGTAGTGCCGGCCGCTGGCCGGCTCCTCATGAACCTCGGACGCGTAACGTGG
>NZ_JBDJNT010000021.1:0-67543 GCF_039674525.1 Stenotrophomonas sp. TWI377 | reverse complement strand
CTACAAGCGGTGCGCGATTCCTCCCGGTAGAGCCGACCGTTTGGGGGGTGTCGCGCCCCAGGGCGCGTTCGGGTGCTCGCGAAAAGCAGCCGACCAACGGTCGGCTCTACCCGGTGGCTGGTCAGCCGGCCGGCAACGTCAACGTCGCCCGCAACCCCGGCGCGCCATTGGCCAGCACCAGCGTCCCGCCGTAACTCTCGGCGATGTCCGCCACGATCGACAATCCCAGCCCGCTCCCCGAAGCACGCTCATCCAGCCGCACGCCGCGTTCCAGCACACGCTCCAGCTGCTCTGGCGGGAGTCCCGGACCATCATCGGCCACGGTGATGCGCAGCTGCGTACCCTCCCGTGCCACGTCCACGCGCACTGCCTGCGCGGCCCACTTGCCCGCATTGTCGAGCAGGTTGCCCAGCATCTCTTCCAGATCCTCGCGCGCACCAGCGAACACACCCGCGGTGTCGCTGTCGCACGCAAAACGCAGCCCGCGCGCGGCATGCACGCGCTGCATCAGCCCGCACAGTGTGCTCACCACCGGTGCCACCGGCGTGCGCTGCTGGCTGTCCGCGCCCAGGCCTGCAGCGAGGTAACGATCGATGCTGGCCTGCATGCGCGCAGTCTCGCTGCGCAGGGTCTGCCGCCAGTCGCTGCCGTCGTCCTCGGCCTCGGTGGTGAGCACGGTCAGCGGCGTCTTCAGCGCATGCGCGAGGTCTTCGGCGCTGCGGCGTGCGCGCACCACCATGCGCTGGTGATGATCGAGCAGCGCGTTGAGCTGGCCGGCCAGTGGCGCGACTTCCTTCACCAGGCCCTGCTGCGGAAAGCGTACGTTCTCGCCGTTGCGGACCTGCCCGGCAATGCGGCCCAGTTCGGCCAGCGGCCGCAGGCCGTAATGCACCTGGGTGACCAGCACGCCGAACCACAGCGCGATCAGCACGGCCAGGGCAAGCGCGGTGCGCTGCCGGAAGCTGGCGACCTGGGCATCCAGCGGGCTGCGGTCGGTGGCGACCATCACGATCACCGGCGCGGCGGCGCGGGGCAGGGTGACCTGCTGGGCCAGAACACGCAGGGATTGCTGCAGCGGGCCGCGAGCATCGAAGGCCTGCGCAGGCCCCGGTTGCAGTGCGCTCGGCGCGGCCAGCGAGCCGTCCCAGAGCGAGCGCGATTGCCCCAGCGGGCGGCCCTGCGGGTCCAGCACCTGCCAGTAGTCGCCGGAGAACACACGGCGGTAGCGCTCGTCGGCCAAGGTGTCGCGCCACTGCAGCTGGCCGTTGGCATCGCTCTCGGCCAGTGCCAGTACCGCGATCAGATCGTTGCCCAGGCGCTCATCCATCGCGGTGCGCGCCGAACGCTCGAACATCGCGCCCAGCCACCACGTGGCCAGTGCCGAGACCAGCACCAGGCCCAGGCCACCGGCGACCAGCAGGCGGGTGCGCAGCGAGCCGGTGGTCATGGCGTCGCCGAGAGGCGGAAGCCCTGGCCGCGATGCGTGTGGATCAGCTCGCTGCCGAGCTTGCGGCGGATGCGGCCGATCAGCACGTCCAGCGTGTTGGAGTCTGGATCGAAGCCGTCTTCGTAGACGTTCTCGCCCAGCCGGGAACGGCTCAACACCGTGTCCGGGTGATGCATGAAGTAGCTGAGGATGCGGTGCTCCTGCGCGCTGAGTGCCAGGGGCGCGCCGTCCAGCTCGAAGCGGCCGGCGTTGACGTCCAGCACCAGCGGGCCGCACTGCAGGCGCGGATGCGCGTGACCGGCACTGCGGCGGATCAGGGCGCGCAGGCGCAGCAGCAGTTCTTCGGGCTGGAAGGGTTTGGTCAGGTAGTCGTCGGCACCGGCATCGAAGCCGGCCAGTTTGTCGTGCCAGCGGGCGCGGGCGGTCAGCACCAGCACCGGAAAGTCGCGCCCGGCCTGGCGCCAGCGTTCGATCACGCTCAGCCCGTCCAGGCCCGGCAGGCCCAGATCGACCACGGCCGCGGCGATGTCCTCGATCTGCCCCTGGTACTCGGCATCCCGGCCCTCCGCACTGTGGATGACCACATAGCCGGCCTCTTCCAGCAGCGTCTGCAGCCGGCTGGCGAGCAGGGCGTCATCTTCGGCGAGCAGCACGCGCATCAGTCTTTTTCCATCTTCAGCAGGCGGCCGGTGGCGGCATCGTAATCCAACTCCATCACCACGCCCTCCGGGCCAAGGATCTCGATCTCGTACTTTCCGTCATCCAGTTCCACCTCGATCAGCTTGCCGGGGTAGCGACGCAGCGCGTCGGCGACGACCTGCTCCAGCGGCACGAACCGGCCCTGCCGCACCGCCTGGCGAACGCTGTCCTGCTGATGGCTGCCACCGTCGAGCACCCGCATCGGGTCCTGCGGGGCGAGGGTCAGGAGCAGGGGCAGGATCAGGGACAGGGCAGACATGCGGGCACGCAGGCGAAGGGCAGGGCACCGGTATACCCGGGCTGTCTAAACAGTATCTAACAGTCGCCCTCATGGTCCGGTTAGGCGTGGTGGCCAGACTGGCGGTGCCGGAATGGACCGGTGCCCCCCTCAAGGATTCCCATGAAGACGATGATTGCCGCTACCGCCCTGGCCGCTGCGCTGTTCGCCACCCCGGCCTTTGCCGCCAACCTGTCGGCTGCCCAGGTCCAGGCCAAGCTGAGCGCGGCGGGCTACACCCAGGTGCATGAGCTGGAGCACGACGATGGCGTGTGGGAAGCAGACGTGACCCGCAAGGATGGCACGGTCGATGAAGTGATCATCGATGACACCAAGGGCGAGATCTTCGATCCGCGCGATGGCCGCGCCGTGCTGGACGCCGGGCAGATCCTGGCGCTGGCCGGCAAGGCCGGGTTGACGCAGATCGACTCGCTCGAGCGCGATGGCGCCACCTGGACCCTGGATGCGCGCAACGCCCGCAACCAGCGCGTGGAAGTACGCATGAGCGGTCACGACGGCCGCGTGCTGGCCAGCAGGCGCGATGGCTGGTGGGACTGATCCGGCCGCGCCACCGCGCGCTGGATGTACGAACGGCCGGGTTTCCCCGGCCGTCCGCGCATGTGCCTGGGGGCGGCAGCGCTTACCAGCGCGCCGGGGAATCCCAGTAGCCCGGGCCGCGGCCGTAGCCGCCGTAGCCATCGAAACCGTCGTAGCCGTACGGGCCGAAGAAGCCGGGGCCCTTGCCCTCGCTCACCCGGATGTTGACGTTGACGTTGCGGGTGTTGCCCTCGTCCGTGGTGTAGTTCTTGCTCAGATTGAGCTCGGCCGCGTTGTAATGGCTGTTGCCGTAATTCTCGGAATAGCCGATGCCGGTGGTGAAGCTGCCGTTGACCCGCAGCTTGTCATCGGTCACGTGGGCGATGCCGTTGGCGGCCCGGTCGGTGGAACGCCGGCCGGTGCGGTCACCGTAGAACGTGCCCGGCGGATCGCCGCGCAGCGACTGATCGCTCAAGTACTGCAGGGGGGCGTCCGGGATGCTCAGGTCCAGCCCGGTCGAGGACTGCGGGCCGGTGGCGCCTGCGGCAGACTGGGCCAGCGCCACACCGGGCAGGGACAGGCACAGCAGCAGGGGAAGCAGGCGGATCATGAGAGGCTCCGGAGCAGACAGGCGGGACGGCCGACAGCGCTGACGCTAGCAGCCGTAGTTTGAATGATGCCTGTCATGGCGTGCGTTGCAAGGGGAACTCAGCCCAACCGGTCAAATCCGAACAGCGTGGACAGCGGATGCCGGCGGCGTTCGATCTGCGCCCGCAGCAGTCCGGCGCCGATCATCGAGTAGGTGATCCCGTTGCCGCCGTAGGCCATCGCGAACAGTACCCGTGGCCCCCATTGCGGGTGCGGGCCAAAGAACGGCAGGCCATCGTGGGTCTCGGCGAAGGTGCCGCCCCAGGAGAAGGCCGGCTGCAGCGGCAGGTGCGGGAACAGTTTGGCGGTCTTCTTGAGCAGCTTGCCGGTCTTGCTCTCCACCCGCCGGTCGCGCCGCGCCGGGAGATCGATGGCATCGTCCTCACCACCGATCAGCAGCCGGTGGTCGCCGGTACTGCGCAGGTAGAGATAGGGGCGTGCCGATTCCCAGGCCATCGTCTCGCGCAGCGGGCCGAGCAGGTCCGGGTGGATCGGATCGGTGATGAAGGCATAGCTGCTGCGGTTGCGGGCCACCGAGGGCTTCAACCAGCGCTGCCCGGCATAGCCGGTGGCCAGCACCACGTGGCGGGCACGGATGCGCGCGCCGCCCAGGGTGGTCGCGGTGACGCCGCGCGGGGTCGGGGTGAGCGTATCCAGCACGGTGCGGTCATAGACGCCGCAGCCGCGCGTGTGCAGCCGCATCAGCAGCCGGTAGGTGAGCCGGTAGGGGTCGATGCGTGCGGCGAGCGCACTGAGGATCGCGCCCGGTGCGCGGATACCGTACTCGTCTGCGACCGCCTCGCTGTCCAGCCAGCGCACATCGAAGCCGTGCCTGGCACGCAGCGCGCATTCTTCAACCAGTACGGCCTGATGCCCGCGCTTGCTCGCGTAATACAGGCTGGCCATGCGGTGGCAATCCACGTCGCGGAACGGCGCGGCCACCGCGCAGATGGCCGGGATCGCCTCGGCACAGGCCTGGTAGGCCTGCACGGCGGCGTCCTCGCCATAGCGCTGGGCAAGATCGATGAGATGGGTGTCGATCTCGTACTGCAGCAGCGCGGTGCTGGCCGCCGTGCTGCCCCAGCCGATGTCGCGTTGTTCGATCAGGGCCACATCGTGCCCGTGCGCGCACAGCTCGTCGGCGATCAGCGCGCCGCTGATGCCGCCGCCGACTACCAGCACCTCACAGTTGAGATCTTTCTCCAGCGGTGGAAACGCATGCATCAGGCCGTTGCGCACGGCCCAGAACGGGTATCCGCTCTTCAGATCCATGGCAGCCTCAGGCGGTGGGGTGGCCGGTGTGCGGGGTCTGGATCAGCTCCGTCAGGTCAAAGCCCTGCAGCCGCGCCTGGGCCAGGTAGTGCTCCTGCGTGGTGCGGTCGAGCGTGGGGGTGCGCGAGAGCAGCCAGAGGAACTTGCGGTCCGGGCTGCCGACCAGCGAGACGCTGTAATCCGGGGCGATCTGGATCACCCAGTAGTCGCCCTTGGTGAAGGGCAGCCAACGCAGGCCTTTGGGCAGGAAGCTGACCGCCAGCCGCGCGGTGTCGTTGTCCACGGGGCAGGCTTCGCCATCGGCTTCCTCGATCTCGTTGCCCATGCGGCAGCGGTTGACCACGGCGACATGGCCGTTGTCTTTCAGGCTGTAATGCGCGGAGACATCCGTGCAGCCTTCCGGCTCGTGCTTCATCGGCAGGCGGGCGATCTCGTACCAGGTGCCCAGGTAACGCGGCAGCTTGAGGTCGGGAACGGTTTTCAGGTCGGGCTGTGTGGTCATGGGCAACGGCTGGTGGGAATGCGATCCCACGATGCCGGGGCTGCTGCCACGGCCGGGTGAAGCCGGGGCGAGTGCGGTGTCGAGAACGCTGCGTTGTCGATGCGTCATGCTCCGGCCGCGTGGGCGGCGCTATGCTGGGCCGGGGCGCCATGAGCGCTTCTTTCAACAGCGATGGAGATGCGGATGTACCAGCTGATTCTGCTCAAGAGCGAAAATGGCGTTGCCCGCCAACAACGGGAGACGGCCGATGATGTGGTCGACCATGAAGGCGTGACCTACACCCTGCGCGCCGGGCCGCGGCAGCCGTTGCCGACCGATCATGCCTGGGATGAGATCGCGGTCTACGCGCCCGAGGAGATCACCGAGGAAGAGTTCCAGGACTGGTACGCGCGCCTGCAACCGCAGGTTGAAGAGCTCCGCCTGAAGTACTGAGCGCCCGCATACCTGTTCTGAACGGGGCCCGGTTTATAGTCGCGGGCAGGCGCGGTGGTCCGCGCGAACCGTTGGTGCTGGCGTGTCGCTTCGTCATTCTTCGTTTGTGGTGCGGTCGCTGGGCTGGCTGCTGTTGTTGACCTGTCTCGGCGCCGCGCCGGTCGCTCTCGGGCAGGCCACGGATCCGCCCCCGGATCCAGCCAAACAACTGGTCCAGGCCGAAAAAGCGCTGCGCGCCACCAGTGATGCGCTGGAGGATGCGGGCACCACTGAAACCCTGAAGGCGCTGTCCGACCGCGCCCTGGCCGTCCAGCGCGATGCCGACGGCCTGCAGAGCGCCCTCGACCCGCAGCTTCAGCAGGTGGATGCGCGGCTCGAGCAGCTTGGCCAGGTCGCCGAAGGCACCGTCGAGCCGCCGGAAGTGAGCCGGCAGCGCAAGGCGCTGAACCAGCAGAAGGCCGACATCACCGCGCAGATCGCCCGCGCCAAGCTGCTCTCAGTGGATGCCAAACAGCTCGGCGAGCGCATCGAGAAGATGCGGGTCACCCAGTTCAGCGAACAGCTGAGCCGCAAGGTCGCCTCACCGCTGTCGCCTGCGCTGTGGCGCAGCTTCGCCAAGGATGTGCCGGACGATGTGCACCGCCTGGCCATTCTTTATCGGCTGGGCGAAGACGCGGCCCGCAAGGCCATTGCCAAGCATGGCTGGAACGCGCCCTTGATCGGGCTGGCGGTCGCACTGGTGATGTTCTTCCCGTTGCGGCTGTGGCTGCGCGCGCTGGGGCGCCGCTTTGCCGCCTCCGAGCGTGCACCCGATGGACGCCTGCGCCGCTCTGGCCTGGCGGTGTGGCTGCTGCTGGTCGGCACGCTGTTGCCGGGCCTGGCGGCGGTGGCCCTGGTGGAGTCGCTGGATGCGATCGGCGCGATCCCGCCGCGGCTGCAGCAGGTGGCCGAGACGTTCGAGATGGCCACCTTCGTGGCGGCTTTCATCGCTGCGCTCAGCGCCTGTCTGCTGGTACCCAAGCGCCCGTCGTGGCGGTTGCTGCCGCTGGATGACAGTGCGGCATTGCGGCTGCGCAAGTACGCGTGGGGTGCGGCCGGCCTGACCTGGCTGAGCATCATGCTGGCTGCCCTCGACCATGCAGCCCGCACCAGCGAGGTGACCACGGTGGCCGCCGATGGGTTGATGGCGCTGACCTACCTGGGGCTGATCATCGCGATCCTGACCTCGCTGGCGCGCATGCACAACCGCCAGGCGGCCGAAGCCGCCGAGGCCGAAGCACGGGCCGATCCCCGCGCCGGTGGCGATGGCAAGGTGCGCGGGGCGCCTCGCCGCAGTGGCTGGATCGTGCTGGCGCGCCTGGTCGGCCACATCGCCGTGGCTGCGGCGGTGATCGCCACACTGCTGGGGTATCTCAACTTCGCGCTGTTCGTGGCCCAGCAGCTGGTCTGGGTCGCGGTGGTGTTCATGGCGGTCTCGCTGCTGCTCAAGTTTGCCGATGATCTGGCCACCTGGGTGCTCGCGCCCAGCAGCCGTGCCGGGCAGACCATCGTGTTGACCACCGGGCTCAGTGAGTCGCGGGTGGAGCAGGCCGGCGTGCTGCTCTCGGCGGTGCTGCGGGTCGGGGTGATCGTGCTGGGCGTGCTGATGCTGGCCGCGCCATTCGGCAACCTCAACGCTTTCCTGGGCGGGCTGGACTCGTTGTCCGGAGGCCTGAAGATCGGTGAGACCACGCTCCGGCCGGGCAGCGTGCTGTATGCGGTGCTGGTGTTCCTGGTGGTGTGGGCGGTGATGCAGACCTTCCAGCGCTGGCTGAGCGATACCTATCTGCCCAAGACCGAGCTGGATGCCGGTGCGCGCAACTCGATCAGCACCGTCACCCGTTATCTCGGCATCATCGCCGCGGTGCTGTGGGGCGTCACCGCGCTGGGCATCGGCCTGGAGAAGCTGGCGCTGGTGGTCAGCGCGCTGTCGGTCGGTATCGGTTTCGGTCTGCAGGCGATCACCCAGAACTTCGTCTCGGGCCTGATCCTGCTGGCCGAGCGGCCGGTCAAGATCGGCGACTGGGTCAAGCTGGGCGACCAGGAAGGCGACATCAAGCGGATCAGCGTGCGCTCGACCGAGATCCAGGTCGGCGACAAGTCCACCTTGATCGTGCCCAATTCCGAGCTGATCACCAAGACCATCCGCAACATGACGATGGGGAACGCGCAGGGCCGGATCCAGATCCAGTTCTCGGTGCCGTTGAACACGGACGTGGCCGCATTGCGGCAGATCCTGCTGGATGCCTACACCGATCACCCGGGCGTGCTGAGCGACCCGGCACCGTCGGTATTCATCGACTCGATCGCCAATGGGCAGATCGCGATCAACAGCTTTGCCTACGTGTCAGGCCCGCGTGCGGTATACGGCGCGCGCAGCGAGCTGTACTTCACGGTGCTGCAGAAGTTTGCGGCGGCCGGGATCGCGTTGTCTTCGCCGACCGATATCCATCTGGTGCGGGATCCAGCGGCGACGCCGGACCCGGACGCATAACAAGGCCGGCAGGTACCGGCCGCTGACCGGTACCGTCGCGATCCAGGTAGTGCCGGCCGCTGGCCGGCAGCTGCACGATGCAGAGAGAACCGGGAGCCGGCCAGCGGCCGGCACTACCGACACGAACGGCGGACCCGATACGAACGGCGGACCCGATACGAACGGCGGACCGCCCCCGATGTCGGTCGGGAGGGCCGGATCAGCCGCGGTTGCCGCGGCGCGACGGCACCAGCGCGAAGGTATCCACGGCGAGCTTCTCGGCGTGGTTCAACCACGCCCGTACTTCCAGATCATCGACCTCGTGGTCCAGGCCGAAGCTCAGGTTGATGCGACCCTCGGCATCCGGCTGTACCCACTGCTGGGCGACCACCACCTTGCGCTGCGAGGAGACCGCTTCGATCCAGAAGCCGCGGTCGGGTGACTGCTTGGTCACCAGCTGCACCATGTACTGGCCGGCCCGGGTGCGGCGACCCTTCTGGGTGATCATGTGCGCCTGGCGGATGCTCGGGCGCGGGCCGTTGAACGGATCCAGCGGGCCATCCACCGCCACGCCCCCGCGCAGCTGGTCATCGCGGAACAGCTTGATGCCCTTGTCCTGGTTGACCAGCATCGCGCACCAGTCGCCATCGGCCGAGCCGTCCTCGAACGCGGTACAGCGATCCACGTAGGCCAACGTATTGGACGGATCGGCAAGATCGAACTGCTTGGAAGTGTTCTCCAGGTAGACCGATTTCAGATCCCAATGCTTGTCGTACTCCAGCAGCACCGGCGGTTGCACATGCTGCAGGCCGATCACCACCTGGTTGTCGTCATCGATGCGCAGCTGGCGGGTCTTGTCGCCCAGCCACAGCGAGCGCGAGAACGCCAGATAACGCGGGTAGTCCTTGCCGTTATCGCGGAACACCGCGGCGCTGGCACTGTCCGAACGTTCCGGGTGCAGCAGCGAGCGGCCGAAGCCGATCGAATCGATGGCCGGGTCGATCAGGCTCAGCAGGGTCGCGCCCGAATCCAGCGTCGAACCGGCCGGCGCGGTCAGCTGGCGCGGGGCGATGTCCTTGCCCAGGAACAGCAGCAGGTTCTCGCGGTCCTGCTTGGCGAGGATGTGGCTGAGATCATTCGGCATGGCCAGGTGATCGGAAGCGATCACGATCAGGGTGTCTTCGCCGTACGGGCTGGCCTGGATGCGGTCGACCAGCTTGGCGATCAGCCCGTCGGTGCACTTGAGCGCATTGAGCATGCCGATGTTGCCGTGCTCGCTCTGGTAGCGGGTGCCTTTGCAGGCCACCGGCAGGTGCCCGGCGGGGTGATGGGTGTCCATCGTCAGCGTGGTCAGCATGAACGGCTCGCCCTTGCGCGAGAGCTGCACGAAGCGGTCGTATGCCTTGTCCAGCAGCACATCGTCATGCACGCCCCACGGCGAGAAGTGCGCGCGGGTGATCTTCTGCTGCTTGAACCAGGCCAGGTCATCCACGGTATCGAAGCCATGCGTGGCCAGGAACTGGCCTTTGCCGGCGAACTGGCCGTTGGCCCCGCCCAGGTAGTGATTGGTGTAGCCCTGCTGCTTGAGGTAATCGCCCAGGCAGACCGCTTCGGGCAGGAAGCTGCCCATGCGCCCCATGCTGTTTTCGTCTTCCTTCGCGGTGGTCAGCGGCACACCACACATCGAGGAGACCAGGCCGGCGATGGTCCAGCCACCGCCTTCGGCCGAGACCAGCCCGCGCACGTCCAGCGACTGCGCGGCCAGACGGTTGATGTTGGGCATCAGGTCCGGGAACGTTTCTTCATTGAGATAGGTGCGCTCCAGGCTTTCGCCGTAGATCCACACGATGTTGCGCGGCTTGGTCAGCGGTTGCGTGGGCACGCGGTACTCGGCCTTGACCATGCTGTAGTCGACCGGGCGCATCTGCTGGTACAGACGCTGGCCATTGCTGTACAGCGGGCTCACCACGATGGCGACGAACCACATCGCCATGAAGCCGGCAAACACCGCCTTGCCATGCGCGGGGCGGTGCCGACGACGCAGGCGCGCCAGCAGCAAGGGGGTGAGCGAGACCAGGGCCAGCGCGATGAAGCCGGCGATGTAGTGCTTGAAGTCGGCGACACCGGCGCCTTCCATGTCCGCGCCGAGGTGGTACAGCGTGGCGGCATTGAGACCGTCACCGGACAACTTGTTGATCAACCACCACGCACTGAGGGTCAGCAGCAGCAATGACATGAGGCTTGCCTTCCACCACACCCACTTGTCAGATGCGAGGAACAGCCAGGCGAGCAGCAACAGTGACAGCAGCAGGATCCAGAGCATAAGCACTTTTGGCAGTGGAGACAGGTGGTGATGGACGCCATGACGACGTATGTCCCATCCGACCGGCTGTCCCAACCACACATGCATGACAAGCCGATGACTCGATCATGCCTGCACGAACCTGACTGAAATGTTTGTTGAAAACGACAACGAACATCCCGCTTCGCACTGCGATATGCGACGTAAAACGCGCGTGAAGAAGCGCGCGCGATGCTGCACTGCATCGCGCGTGTTCAGGGTCGGCTGAAGGCGTGACGTGCGTGCGAACGTGTCACCGGTGCCCGCGTTCTTCCTTGGAGCGTGCGCGACGATCAAAGATCAGCGCACTGAGGATGATGCCCAATCCGAGGACCACGCCGATCAACATCAAGGTGAATGCGATCGCCGGATAGCCGAACAGATGCCAGCCGGTATCGACCTTCATCATCATCGCCGCAGCGAGTATCAGTGCGGCGGTGACGATGCCGGCAGAGACGCGGTTGGCGATCTTCTGCAGGTTCTCCATCAGGCGGGATTCTTCCAGCCCGGTGACTTTCATCTGCAGGCGGTTCTCGGCGAGCAGCGCGAGGATGTCGGTCATCTTGCGCGGCCCATCGCGCAGCAGCTGCTGCATCTCCATCGCCTCGCTGGCGAGATTGGCGGCGGACAGGGATTTCTTCAGTCGCGCCCGCATCACGTGCTGCAGCTGTTTCTCCACGATGCGCCGGGTATCCAGGTCCGGCGACAGCAGCCGACACACGGTTTCCAGATTCAACAGCGCCTTGCCGAGCAGGCTCAGCTCCGGCGGGGTGCGCAGGCCGCTGGCGGTGGCGATGCGGACCAGATCAAGAACGACCCGGCCTTCGGAGAAGCTGCTGTTGGCGGCATAGCGCGCGATGATCTGCCCAGTCTCGCGCAGGTAACGTTCTTCATCGAAGAACTCCAGCCGCGTGCTGATGCCGATGATCTCATCGGCGACTTCTTCGCCGCGCCCATCCACTGCCGCGAACAGCAGTTTCAACAGGCGCTCGCGCAGGCGTGGCGGCATGTGCGCGACCATGCCCAGATCGAAGATCGCCAGGCGACCGGCCGGCGTGACGCGAAGATTGCCGGGATGCGGATCGGCGTGGATCTCGCCATGCACGAAGATCTGGTCCACATAGCCACGGATCAATGCCGCGGCGAGCGGCGCCATCGGCTGCTCGGTGCGCCGCACGTCGGGGATCATGTCCACGCGCACGCCCTGGGCCAGCTCCATGGTCAACACGCGGTGGCTGCAGTAATCCCAGATCGGCTGCGGCACCCACAGTGGTTTGAACGGCTTGAGGTGCTGGCCGAAGCGCTGCAGGTTCTCCGCTTCAGCCTGGTAGTCGAGCTCCTGCATCAGGGTCTTGGCGAATTCATTGAGCCAGTCGCGCAGGCGCACGCGGCGTCCGACCTGGGTGAGATGGTCGGCGGCCAGCGCAAAGCTGCGCAGCACGTCCAGATCCGAGCGCAGCTGGGCGGCGACCTCCGGCTTCTGCACCTTGACCGCGACCTGGCGGCCATCGTGAAGCTCGGCGCGGTGCACCTGGGCGATCGAGGCGCAGCCCAGCGGGACGGGGTCGAAGCTGGCAAACAGCTTGGACACCGACGCGCCCAGTTCCTTTTCGATGATCGCCGCGACGCGCTCGACCGGGATCGGCGCGACGTTCTCCTGCATGCGCTCCAGGGCCGTGGCGAATTCCACCGGCACCATGTCCGGCCGGGTGGAGAGCATCTGGCCCAGCTTGACGAAGGTCGGCCCCAGCGATTCCAGGTCGGTGACGAACTGTTCCGGGTTGCCCTCCGGTGGCACATCGTGGACCGCACCTGCGTCCAGGTTCATGCCGGAAAACACGCCGGAATTACGGTAGCGCAACAGCAGGCGCAGGATCTGGCTGCGGCGGTTCATGCCCTTGACCAGCGACGGCGAACCGGGAAGGACGGGCGTGGTGTTCAAGCAGGACTCCGGGGCGACGATCACCGGCAGTGTGGCCGGGCGGCAGTGGTGGACTGGTGAATCCGCTCCGGCTACCGCGACAGGGGTCGGATCGGTCAGAATCGGCGCTCCCGCTTCCTCCTTTGGATCCACCATGGCCGGTGCCAGTCTGTTCGCGTTGCTCGATGACATTGCGTCCCTGCTGGACGATGTGTCGGTGCTGACCAAGGTCGCGGCCAAGAAAACCGCCGGCGTGCTCGGCGACGACCTCGCGCTGAACGCCCAGCAGGTGACCGGCGTCAGCGCCAACCGTGAGCTGCCGGTGGTGTGGGCAGTGGCCAAGGGCTCGCTGGTCAACAAGGCGATCCTGGTGCCGGCCGCGTTGGCGATCAGCGCCTGGCTGCCGTGGGCGATCACCCCCCTGATGATGATCGGTGGCGCCTTCCTCTGCTACGAGGGCGTGGAGAAGCTGGCGCACCGCTTCCTGCATTCGCGCGATGAGGATGAGCAGCGCAAGGCCGAGCGGGCCAAGGCCCTGGCCGACGAGAAGGTGGACATGGTCGCGTGGGAGAAGGACAAGGTGAAGGGCGCGATCCGCACCGACTTCATTCTGTCGGCGGAGATCATCGTGCTGTCGCTGGGCGTGGTCTCCAGCGCGCCGTTCCTCAACCAGGTCAGCGCGCTGGTGGTGATCGCGCTGGCGATGACGGTGTTTGTCTACGGCCTGGTCGCCGGCATCGTCAAACTCGACGATCTGGGCCTGTACCTGTCGCGCAAGGGCGCGGCGCTGGCTGCGGTGGGCCGGGGCCTGCTGGTGGCGGCGCCGTGGCTGATGAAGTTCCTCTCGGTGGCCGGTACCGCAGCGATGTTCCTGGTCGGGGGCGGCATCCTGGTGCACAGCATCGCGCCGCTGCATCACGCCATCCTGGCGATGGGCGGCGATGGCAGCTGGGGCTGGTTGATCAACGCGCTGGGCAACGTGATCGTCGGCGTGGTGATCGGCGCGGTGGTCCTGGCAGCGGTGACCGGGTTCCAGAAGTTGCGCGGGGCCAAGCCCGCGCACTGAGTGGCGACCCCATCAGGCCGGCTCCCAGCCGCGCAGGGCCTCCAGCTCGGCGCGGGCGCGGGCCAGCCGGCGGCCGGACAGCGCGTCGATCGCGCGCTGCAGCCACGGTGAGGCCGGTGCGCGCTGGGCCCAGCGGCGGGCAACGACCCACGCGGCCAGCATGGCCAGCGTCCCCGCGCCCAGCGAGGCCAGCAGCCACGGTGCGGCAAAGGCGCCCAGATCCACGCCCCACGCCTGCCAGGCCAACAGCACCGGCACGGCCAACCATAGCCAGCACCACGGCAGGCCAAGCAGCAGCTCGGTCAGTGCGGTATGGCGGCGCAGCGCCGCCAGCTGCTGCGATTGCGCCAGCACCGTCTGCGTCGGCTGCAACTGCCGGCGGCGATGCAGGCGGGTGATGCTGGCGATGATCACCGCGATGCAATAGGCATGCAGCGCCAACGCACTGAGCATCACCGCCAGCGGAGGGTGCTGCCACCACTGGCTGCCGCAGTACACCGCCACGGCCAGCCAGACCACCAGCTGCAGCCCCTGCCACAGGCTGAACAGGCCCAGCTGGCGTTGGACGCTGCGGTGCCGATGGCTGCGCCACGCCTCCAGCGCGAAGCCCTCCTGCGCATCGGTGGGCTTGCCGACGCTGTTCCACAGCTGCTTGAGTTCATCCGGTTGCATGGCGCGGGCCTCGGTCGGTGGGGTTCAGGCGCGTGCGCAGTTGCTGGCGCAGGCGGTGCAGGCGGGTGGAGACGTTGGCGACGCTGATGCCCAGTACCTCGGCGATCTGCCGGTGGTCGTGATCGTCCAGGTGCAGCAGCATCAGGGCACGGTCCAGTGGCGGCAGCGCATGGATGGCGACCTCCAGCTGGTGCAGGGCATGGCGTTGCTCGGGCGGTGCACGGTCGTCGGCGGCAGGCAGCGCGTCGTCCAGCGGCGTGTGGTGGCGCTGGCGATGCTGCTGGCGACGCCATTGCGAGATCGCCACGTTGAGCGCAAGCCGGTATAGCCAGGTGGAGAAGCGCGCCCGCGCCGGGTCGAAATCCTCGAATGCCGCCCACGCCTGCACGCTGATCTCCTGGACCAGATCGAGCCGATCCTCCGGGTGGCGGCAATAGCCGCGCGCCACCTTCAGCACGATGCCGCGGTGCTGTTCCAACAGCGCGGCGAAGCGCGGGCGCAGATCGATGTCGCTAGCGGGCAGTGTCATGTCCATACCCGGATGATTCGCGCCGGTGCGCGGAATATCACAGGCGCGGGCTCAGCGCGGTGGCTCGGCCGCCAGTACGCGGTTCTTGCCGACCCGCTTGGCCGCATACAGCGACGCATCGGCGCGCCGCAGCAGCGCCTCGGCCGGCTCGCCGGGCTGCCATTGCGCCAGCCCGGCGCTGAAATGCACCGGCACGCGCTGTTCGTCCAGCGGCAGCGGCCGCTGTGCCAACGAGCGCTGCAGCCGCAGCAGGGTGGACATGCTGTCCGCCGCAGGTGTTTCCGGCAGCAGCAGCACGAACTCATCGCCGCCGAGCCGGGCGATGGCATCGCTGCTGCGCAGGTGCAGCTGGCAGACGGTTACCAGGTGGCGAAGCACCGCATCGCCACCGGCATGGCCATGCAGGGTATTGGTCTGATGGAAATCGTCCAGATCCAGCAGGGCCAGCGCCAGCGGATGGCCGTGGCGGGCGGCACGCGCCAGTTCGCGCTCCAGCAGCTCGTCCAGACCGCGGCGGTTGAGCGCACCGGTCAGCGGATCGGTGCGGATCAACCCGGCGATCTCGCGCAGCTCCTGTTCCAGCTCGGCGATGCGCTGTTCGGCCTGTTCCACTTCACGGCGTGCATTGCCCAGGTGATCGCGCGCCTGCAGGGCCTGATCCTGCACGCGGCCGGTGTCCTGCAGCACGTCCTGCAGCAGCTGGTTGAGGTCGGCGATGCTGCGCGCTTCCTTCAGGGCCAGCGCGTAGCTGCTGATCCGGTCATGGTATTCGCCCGTGCTCACCGCCATGCCGTCCAGGCGCTCGATGAAGCCCCCCATGACGTTCTTCATCGCCGCCTTGGATTCGACGATGCCCTGCTTGAGCAGCCCCTGCTTGTAGATCACCTCGCGCAGGTTGGCGCGCGCCTGTTCGACCGAATCGCGATCCAGCGGGCCGCCGATCAGCGAACGCACCGCGTGGACCTGGCCATGCAGCCAGCTGCTGTCATCCAGCAGCTCGCTGATGTTGTCCAACAGCAGATCGAACAGACTCAGCAGCAGCTCCTGCTGTTCCTGCCAGCCATCGCTGCGCACGCCGATCTGGTGCGAGAGCTCGCGCAGCCGTTGTTCGATCGGCTGCAGCGGCTGGCCGGGATGCCAGTGGCGCAGTTCACCGGCCAGCTGCACCGGCTCCTCGCGCAGTTCCGGCATGTTCTGCAGCAGGCTGGCCACGGTCACCCCGACGGTATGCCGCAGCAGCTCGCGCAGGCGCAGGCTGTCGGGCTGGCCATCCGGGGTTTCCTGTTCGATGGTGCGGATGTACTTGTCGATCAGCTGGCGCATCGCGCGGCCATAGCTGACCCAATCCGCGCTGCGCTGCGCCGACTGCAGGCGCAGGCCCATGTCGCCCAGCTCGCCGGGCAGGGTGGACATGCCATTGGCGAACGCAGCCAGCAGCGGCTCGGGCGCATCGATGCCGGCGAACAACCGTTGCAGCATCGCGCTGCTGCCCCCCTTGGGGCCGGGCGCCGGCTCGCTGGCGGCCTCCACCCCCGTGCCCACGCTCTGCCGCCGCGACAACAGCCGCCCGACGGCGGTGCCGGGGCTGGGGGGAGCGTCGTGCGGGTCCGTCATGCGGCAGATCCTTGCAGGGCACGGCCGGAGGCCGGAGCGGTGGAGAGGTGGGAACAGTATCGGCGCAGCGCGGCCGGCCTTGAACCGGTCATGCATGGCAGGATGGTAAGCACGGCGACGGCAGGAGAGTGCGATGAAGGTGATGCTGGTGGGGGCGACCGGGCTGGTCGGTGGTCATGTGCTGCGGCAACTGCTGGACGACCCGCGCTGCGATGCGGTGGTCGCTCCGACCCGCCGCCCGCTGGACACCACGGATGCGGCGCTGCTCAATCCGGTGGTGGACTTCGCGCAGCTGCCGGCCGAGGCCGACTGGTGGGCGGTGGATGCCGTGATCTGCGCGCTCGGTACCACGATCAAACTGGCCGGGAGCAAGGAAGCGTTCGCGCGGGTCGACCATGATTTTCCGCTGGCCGTGGCACAGCAGGCACGCGCCCGCGGCGCGCATGCCTTCGCGTTGAACTCGGCGATGGGCGCCGATGCGGGCTCGCGGATCTTCTACAACCAGGTCAAAGGCCGGCTGGAGCAGGACCTGCGGGCACTGGGCTACCCCTCCCTGACCCTGGTCCGCCCGGGGCTGATCGGGGGCGAGCGTGCCGAGCGACGTACCGGCGAGCATCTGGCCAGCCTGGTGCTGGGCGTACTGGGCCCGGTCCTGCCGCGCGCCTGGCGGATCAATCCGGCCGAGACCATCGCCGCCGCGCTGGTCGAGGCGGTGTTGGTGCCGACGCCTGGCGTCAGGATCGTGGGCTCGGCCGATCTGGTGGCGCGCTGAGCCGCGGACGGCCGGATGCGCGGCCCCCCGGCCACTGCGCTACCCTTTCTGCCCCTCAAGCGGTCCCTGCCATGTCCGTCGACAAGAACCAACGCGATCTCGAAGCTGGTATCCACACCGATCTGGAGGGGCGGCTGACCTACGGCGGCTACCTGCGCCTGGATCAGCTGCTGTCGGCCCAACAGCCGCTGTCCAACCCGCCGCACCATGACGAAATGCTGTTCATCATCCAGCACCAGACCTCGGAGCTGTGGCTGAAGCTGCTGGCGCACGAACTGCGCGCGGCGATCGGGTTCCTGCAGCGCGACGAGGTCTGGCAGTGCCGCAAGGTGCTGGCGCGCAGCAAGCAGGTGCTGCGCCAGCTCACCGAGCAGTGGTCGGTGCTGGAGACGCTGACCCCCTCCGAATACATGGGCTTCCGCGATGTGCTGGGCCCGTCCTCGGGCTTCCAGTCGCTGCAGTACCGCTACATCGAGTTCCTGCTGGGCAACAAGAACGCGCAGATGCTGCAGGTGTTCTCGCACGACCCGGGCGGCCAGGCCCAGCTGCAGGAAGTGCTTGATGCCCCCAGCCTGTACGAGGAGTTCCTGCGCTACCTGGCCCGCTTCGGCCATCCGGTCCCGGCCGGCTATCAGGGGCGCGATTGGCAGCAGCCGCACGTGGCCGACGATGCCCTGCACCCGGTGTTCGAGCGGATCTACCAGAACACCGACCGCTTCTGGCGCGAATACGCGCTGTGCGAGGACCTGGTTGATCTGGAGACCGCCTTCCAGCTGTGGCGCTTCCGCCACATGCGCACCGTGATGCGGGTGATCGGCTTCAAGCGCGGCACCGGCGGCTCCAGCGGGGTCGGCTTCCTGCGCCAAGCGCTGGAACTGACCTTCTTCCCGGAGCTGTTCCAGGTGCGCACCACGATCCGCAACGACGACCCGATGCCGCCGGACGCCTGATCCGGCATCGACCGCAATAAGCCTATTCATATTTACCTGCCCCATCCGCCGTACGGTGCGGCAGGCCCCGCCGTTGCTGCGCTGCCGGGTTTTGCCCGGAAGTTGCAGATGCAAGTTCAGCGACCATGCTGCCAGCGGTCCACATCAGCGTGTATTTGACGTGAACGTGGTTGGTCTGGGATTCTCCCGCGCTGCTTTCGCACATCGGACGTGCATGTCTTCCACCGAACCCAGGAATCCCGCATGAGCGTAGACGCCGCCGCGAAATCCGTTCCCGATCCGGCGCTGCCGGAGTTCAAGACCACGCTGGGCCATCCGCGCCCGTTGTGGATGCTGTTCATGACCGAATTCTGGGAACGCTTTGCGTTCTACGGCATCCGTTGGGCCCTGGTGCTGTACATCGTCGCGCAGTTCTTCGACGGTGATTCGGCCGGCCAGGCTGCCGCCAGCCGGACCTACGGTGCCTATCTGGCGCTGGTGTACGCCGCCGCCATCTTCGGTGGCTACGTCGCCGATCGGGTGCTGGGCTACCAGCGTTCCATCCTGACCGGCGCGGTGATCATGGCCGCCGGCCTGTTCATGGTCGCCATGCCCAACAAGGAAATCTTCGAACTGGGCCTGGCCACGATCATCATCGGCAACGGCCTGTTCAAGCCCAACATCTCCACCATGGTCGGCAAGCTGTACGGCCTGAAGGATGAGCGCCGCGATTCGGGCTTCACCATCTTCTACATGGGCATCAACATCGGCGCGATGATCGCCCCGGTGCTGACCCAGTACCTGGCCGAGCGCGTGTTCGGCACCCAAGCGATGCCGTCCTACAAGATGGTCTTCATCGCCTCGGGCATCGGCATGCTGATCAGCCTGGCCTGGTTCTACGTTGGCCGTGCCGGCCTCAAGGGCATCGGCGCCCCCCCGGCCGGTGCAGAGGGCTATGGCCGCATCGTGATGGTGTTCATCGGTGCGATCGTGGCGATCCCGATCGCGTTCTTCCTGCTCTCCACCGGCGCCACCGCGCTGGCCTGGATCCTGGGCGCGATGTTCATCGCGCTGGCGATCCTGCTGCTGGTCGAAGGCATCCGCGAAGGCAAGGTCCAGCGCGACCGCGTGATCGCGATGCTGATCATCTTCACCTTCAACGTGATGTTCTGGATGTTCTTCGAACAGGCCGGCAGCTCGTTCACCTTCCTGGCCGACAACATCGTCAACCGCAACCTGGGCGGCTGGGAATTCCCGACCGCCTGGTTCCAGTCGGTCAACTCGGTGGCGATCATCACGCTGGCCCCGATCATTGCCTGGATCTGGATCAAGCTGGGCCGCGCCAACCCGTCGATCCCGCGCAAGTTCGGCCTGGGCCTGCTGTTCAACGGTGCGGCCTTCGCGCTGCTGATGGTGGCCCTGTCGAGCATGGTCGTGGACGGCAAGATTCCGTTCTGGACGCTGTTCATGGTCTACGTGATCCAGTCCGTCGGTGAGCTGTGCCTGTCGCCGATCGGCCTGTCGATGGTGACCAAGCTGGCCCCGGTGCGCCTGGTCGGCTTCGGCATGGGCGGCTGGTTCCTGTCTACCGGCATCGGCAACAACATGTCGGGCATCTTCGCCGGCGTGGTCAGCGGCGAAGGCGGCATGACCGTGGAATCGGCGCTGAAGGGCTACACGTTCGGCTTCTGGGCGTTGATCATCTCCGGCGTGGTCCTGTTCCTGGTCGCACCGCTGATCAACAAGCTGATGCACGGCGTCAAGTGAGGAAGGCGATGCGCATGAAAGCCGTGGCAATGTCGATGATCGTGACCGGCCTGCTGGCCGCCTGTTCGCCGTCGTCGGCGCCCACCGCGGCGCCTGCGCAGCCGCTGGATACCTCCGAGCAGAAGACCCCGGTCGCCGATCCCGGCGAACCGGTGGCCTCGGGCAACACCCCGGCCGCGGCGGACATCGCCGCGATCGCGGCGCTCAATGCCCAGTTCGATCCGGCCCGCGATCCGGTCGCCGATCTGGCCACGGCCAAGGTCGAGGCCCAGCGCGGCGGCAAGCGGATCATCGTGGATGTGGGCGGCGAGTGGTGCCCGTGGTGCCATCTGATGGACGGTTTCATCGAAGGGGATGCGGAGATCCGCCGCTTCCGCGATGCGAACTACGTCTGGATGAAGGTCAACTACAGCGAAGAAAACGAGAACGCGGCGTTCCTGTCGCAGTTCCCGGCAGTGAAGGGCTACCCGCACCTGTTCGTGCTCGATGCCGACGGCACGCTGCTGCATTCGCAGTTCACCGGTGAGCTGGAAGCGGACAAGGGGCAGAAGAAGGGCTACGACCGTGGCCGCTTCTTCGCCTTCATGAAGCAATGGGCGCCACCCAAGGCGTCGTGATCGAAAAAGCCGCGGATTCCGCGGCTTTTTTTTTGCGCTCAATTTCCGCGCCACCCGGCCGCTACCCCCAAGGACCTCATGCCGCGCTGTTCGTGGCGGACAACCGACGGAATCGACGCATGCAGCCGGGCACCAGCGACAGCACCACCGATGTTTCCCTTGATGCGCCGGCCGGCGTGAGCCTGCCGCCGGTCGACGTGCTGCTGGATGACCACACCGCGCCGGATGCGCTCGATGGCGACGGCCAGGCCCCGGCGCCCGGCGCGATCCGCTACCGCCTGCCGATGGTCTCCGTGCCCGACAACGTACTGCTCAAGGCGGCCGTGCAGAAACTGGTGGAGCAGAAGGCGCAGCTGGACACGCTGGCACGCCAGGGCAGCCTGCCCGGCCTGATCCCGGCCGAGTGGCAGGGCAGCGGCCTGCGCGGCGTGGACCTGCAGGGCTTCGTGCTGAGTGTGTTGCCGTTCCTGCAGAACGCCAGCAAGGACGAAACCGCCCCGGCGCGCCTGCCGCTCAAGCATGTGCTGGGCGACGCCGGGCGCTGGGACCAGCACGACGTCGCCGAACCCAAATCGCTGGCGTTCTTCCTGGCCAGCGATGACCGCGCCACCGCCGGCACGAAGGATCCGGCCGAGGTGTATCTGGTCGGCGCGCTCGGCCTGGCCTGGGCGCACGAGGGCCGTACCCGCCCGGGCTTCCTGCGTGAGATGGGCTACGACAGCATGGCCGCGCGCGTGCACCTGCTGCCGTATCCGGCGGCGGCGCAGCTGGCGCTGTACAGCGTGACCGCGCATGGCGTGACGCAGATCTGGTGTGTGCTGGACCGTCGCAAGGTGCGTCCGTTGCTGGCGCCCTGGATCAGCCTGCCGCTGCTGACTGCCTACGGAGTCAACGCCCCGCAGACCTGGCCGACCAGCTTCCCGGCGGTTGAAGAGGTGGCCGCGATGCTGGCTGCCGCGCGTGGCGGCAAGGGGCCGGTCGAAGCGGACCTGGGCAAGGTGGCCGCGAAGGTTGCCCAGGACGCCTCCGGCGAAACCTGGATGCCGGTCAGTCTGCTCCAGGTCGGCACGTGGTCACCGCGCTGGCGCTACTTCATGGCGACCTTCATCGGCCTGCCATCGCTGCTGCTGGTGGTCGCCGCGCTGGCCCTGCCGGGTGCGATCGAAGCGGCCGCCGTGGCCGCCTCGCTGGGATTTGCCGGCGGTGCCATCGGCGCGCTGGCCGCACCGTGGGTACATGCGCGGCGCAAGCACCTGAGCTGAGCGGCAACGACCAACGGTCGTTGCCTACTCGTCCATCCGCTGCAGGCCTTCCCCGGCCAGGCGCAGGATCAGCGTCTCCAGCATCTGTTCTTCGTCCTCGCTGAGCACGGACATCAGCTTGCGGGTGATGTCGATCACCAGCGGCGCGATGGTCTCGTACACCTCGAATCCGGCGGCCGACAGCGCCAGCACCGAGCGGCGGCGGTCATCGCCATGGGTTTCACGCTTGATGAAGCCCCGTTCGAGCAGTCTGGCCACGGCGCGGCTGACCGCGACCTTGTCCATCGCGGTGCGATCGGACACCTCGCTGGCCGACGAGCCCGGGTACAGCGCCAGGACCGTGATCACCCGCCACTCGGGGATCGCCAGGCCATAACGGTCCCCGTACAGCTTGGCGATGTTGCCGCTGACGCGGTTGGACAGAACGCTCAGCCGGTAGGGCAGGAACTGCTCCAGATCGAGCAGGGCGTGCGATGCGCGGATGCTGTGACTGCTGGGATCGGGCGGGCTCATGCTGCGGTGCACCTTGATGGTGGTTTCATGTGAAACTATAACCTACGTTCCGGACTCCGCATTCTCGCGGGTCTGCCTTCCTACCGCACCTGGTTTTTTCCGATGCGGATTGCTTTGGAGCCACAGCATGACCAGCCAAACGAGCACCGCGTCCTTCGCACCCGATCCGGGCATGCAGGTCACCACCTTCGAAAACCCGATGGGCATCGATGGTTTCGAGTTCGTCGAGTTCGCCGCCCCGGCCGGCCGTGGCGCGGAACTGCACGACTATTTCCGCAAGATGGGCTTCACCGCGGTGCTGCGCCACAAGCAGCGTGCGATCACGGTCTATCGCCAGGGCGACGTGAACTTCCTGGTCAATGAAGAGCCGGACTCGTTCGCCTCGGACTTCGCCGAGAAGCACGGTCCGTGCGCCTGCGGTTTCGCCATCCGCTTCAAGAAGCCGGGCGATGAGGTCTACCAGATGGCCCTGGGCAACGGTGCCGAACCGATCGACTTCAAGCCTGACACCCGCGCCGTCGCCGCCCCGATCATCAAGGGCATCGGCGACTGCATGCTGTACCTGGTGGACCGTTACGGCGCCAACGGCAGCATGTTCGATAACGATTACGCGCCGATCGACGGCGTGGACCCGCGCCCGAAGGGCTTCGGGCTGACCTTCATCGATCACCTGACCCACAATCTGTATTTCGGCAACATGCAGCAGTGGTCGGATTACTACGAGCGCCTGTTCAACTTCCGCGAGATCCGCTACTTCGACATCAAGGGCCTCAAGACCGGCCTGGTGTCCAAGGCGATGACCGCCCCGGACGGCATCGTGCGCATCCCGCTCAACGAATCCTCCGATCCGAAGAGCCAGATCAACGAATACCTCGATGCCTACAAGGGCGAGGGCATCCAGCACATCGCCTGCTTCACCGAGAACATCTACGACACCGTGGAAGCGATGCGCGCCCAGGGCGTGGAGTTCCTGGACACGCCGGACACGTATTTCGATGTGATCGACATGCGCGTGCCCAACCACGGTGAAGACGTGGCCCGACTGGCGAAGAACAAGATCCTGATCGATGCCGACCCGGAGACCAAACAGCGCAAACTGCTGCAGATCTTCACCACCAACTGCATCGGCCCGATCTTCTTCGAGATCATCCAGCGCAAGGGCAACGAAGGCTTCGGCGAAGGCAACTTCACCGCGCTGTTCGAAAGCATCGAGCGCGACCAGATGAAGCGCGGCGTGCTGTAAGGCACTCGGCCGCCACCCGCGTTACGCTTCAACGGTGGCATCCGCGCCCGCGCGGGTGCCACCGGCTGTCTTCCCTTGCCATCCACGCCTCCGGCGGAGCAGGACCATGAACAACCCGATGTCATCGCGCGGCTACCAGAGCGGTTTCGGCAATGAGTTCGCCACCGAGGCGGTGCCGGGTGCACTGCCGGTTGGGCAGAACTCCCCGCAGCGTGTCGCGCATGGTCTGTATGCCGAACAGCTGTCCGGCACCGCGTTCACCGCGCCGCGCGGCAGCAACCGCCGCAGCTGGGTGTACCGCATCCGCCCCGCGGTGACCCACGGCGAATTCACCCCCTTTATCCAGCCGCACCTGCACGGCGACGTCGCGCAGGGCCCGGTCTCGCCCAACCAGTTGCGCTGGGATCCGTTGCCGCTGCCCAGCACGCCCACCGATTTCATCGAGGGGCTGTACACCATGGGCGGCAACGGCTCGCCCGACGCCCACGCTGGCGTGGGCATCCACCTGTACGCCGCCAACCGCGACATGCAGGGCCGCTATTTCTACAACGCTGATGGCGAGCTGCTGATCGTCCCGCAGCTGGGCCGCCTGCGCCTGCTCACCGAAATGGGCGTGATCGAGATCGAGCCGCAGCAGATCGCGGTGATCCCGCGCGGTGTGCGCTTCCGTGTCGAACTGCCTGACGGCGACGCACGTGGCTACGTCTGCGAGAACTTCGGCGCGCTGCTGAAGCTGCCCGACCTGGGCCCGATCGGGTCCAATGGCCTGGCCAATCCGCGCGACTTCGAAACGCCCCATGCAGCGTTCGAGAATATCGACGGCGCGTTCGAACTGATTGCCAAATTCGAGGGCCAGCTGTGGCGTGCGGATATCGATCATTCGCCGCTGGACGTGGTCGCCTGGCACGGCAACTACGCGCCTTACCGCTACGATCTGCGCCGCTTCAACACGATCGGCTCGATCAGCCACGATCATCCCGATCCCTCGATCTTCCTCGTGCTGCATTCGCCCAGCGACACGCCGGGGACCAGCAACATGGACTTCGCGATCTTCCCGCCGCGCTGGCTGGTCGCGCAGCACACGTTCCGCCCGCCATGGTTCCACCGCAACATCGCCAGCGAATTCATGGGCCTGATCCACGGCGCCTACGATGCGAAGGCCGAAGGTTTCGTGCCCGGCGGTGCCTCGCTGCACAACTGCATGAGCGGCCACGGCCCGGATGCGGCGACCTTCGAGAAGGCCTCCGCCGCCGACCTGAGCAGGCCGGACGTGATCAAGGACACCATGGCCTTCATGTTCGAAACCCGCGGCGTGATCCGCCCCACCGCCCAGGCGATGGACGCGACGCACCGCCAGCGCGGGTACCAGCAGTGCTGGCAGGGGTTGAAGGCGAATTTCTCGGGCTGACGCGGGCTCAAACCAGCGCGATCTGGAACCGCTCGGCATGTTCCTTCGGCAGCACTTCCAGCAACCGCTGCCGTACCCGCTCGGCATACCCGACGGAGGTCAGGCCCGGCAGCGCGTCCAATGCGGCCTGCAGCCCGCCCATGACCGTCTCGTCGCTGCGTGACTGCTGCAGGGTGTGGAACAGCGCTGCCGCCTGCGGATGACGCTGCAGTTCCAGGATGTCCAGCAGATAGATGCGGGCGGCGACCAGCGAGCGGCGGCGTTCGGTCACCGGCGCCGCTGTCTGCATCACGCCCGGCGCGGGGGCGGCGGGCGCGACAATGGCGGCCTCCGCGACCGCACTGGACACCAGATACCCGCTCTGGATCAGCTGGATCACCATCGCCGGGGTTTCCGGGCCCACCAGCTGGCCGAGCTGGACCAGGTCGCGCTGGCCGTCGCACAGGATCAACAGCCGGCGCTGGCGCATGTCCAGGGGCGCGCGGTGGGCCTGCAAAGCGGTGCGGGCGAGGTCGGTCTTCTGCGGTTGCATGGGGGCGGGGTCGATGCGGTGCAGGCCGAGCCTGAACGCGGCAGGTGAAACGCGGATGACAGCGACACTGTGCATGCCGCCCACACGGCGCTCGCGCTAGGCTGCGCCCATTCACCGGGAGGATGCAGGCATGAGACAGCTGGGAAGCGTGATGGCAGTGGGGATGGTGCTGGCCTTGGCCGCGTGCGAGCGCACGCCGGAGACGCCGTCGGCCGATGCCGAGGCGGCCGTGCCTGCACCGGCGGCGGACACCGTGCCGGCAGCGCTTGCCACGGCGGCCCCGGGCACGGTGACGCAGGGTCCGGCACGCCTGGATGGCTACGGCCCGGTGGCGCTGGGCAGCACCTTGGACGAGGTCCGGGCGGCCTGGAAGACACCCCTGCAGGGCGACGTCGCTGACGACTACTGCCATGCGCTGCGGCCGGAAGGCGCGCAGGCCGAGGACGTGATCTTCATGATCGAAGGCAAGCGTCTGGTCCGGTACGACGTGCGCAACGACCGCATCGTCGCCCCCGGTGGCGGCAAGGTCGGCATGTCGCTCGGCCAGCTGCAGACGCTGTACCCGGATCGCGGCGACCTGACCCCACACAAGTACGACGAGCAGGGCCACAACCTGCGCGTGCGCCCGGCGACCGAGGGCGGCGCGCTGGTCAACTTCGAGATCAACGGCGATGGCAATGTGACCGCATGGCGGGTCGGCAAGTCCCCGCAGGTCGATTACGTGGAAGGCTGCTCCTGAGCCATCGGCACCGCGCCGGCCACAGGGCCGGGGCGGGCCTTCACTGTTTGGCGTGGGCTGGCCCTAGAATCGGCCCACATCTGTCACCGGGGAGCACCAGATGATTGCTGCCACTGTTTGGTTCGTGCTGGGCCTGGTGCTGTTGGCACTGGGCGGCGACGCCATCGTCCGGGCCGCCTCGGGTCTGGCCCAGCGCTTCGGCGCGTCGCCGTTCGTCGCCGGGCTGCTGCTGGTGGCCTTCGGCACCTCGCTGCCGGAGCTGGTGGTCAACGCCCGTGCCTTCGTGGTCGGCGCGGAAGAACTCGCGCTCGGCAACGCGGTGGGCAGCAACATCGTCAACGTCGGCCTGACCCTGGGCCTGGCGGCGCTTGCTGCGCCGCTGCTGGTCCGTGCGCGCCTGCTGTCACCGCTGCTGGTCTGCCTGGCCGCCGCCAGTGCGCTGCTGATCCTGTTCGGCCTGGATGGCGTGATCGCACGTTGGGAAGGGGCCGTGCTGCTGCTCGCCTTTGTCGGCCTGCTGGTGTTCCTGCTGCGCCGCGCGCGGCTGGAAGTCGAGCCGGTGCGGGAGGGCATCGCCGGCTACGCCATGACCCGCACGGGACTGTTCCTCAACCTCCTGCGGCTGCTGTTCGCGGCGGTGTGCCTGTATTTCGGCGCGCGCTGGATCGTGCAGGCCGCGCCGGTGTTTGGCGCCGGGCTGGGCTGGTCACCGTTGCTGGTCGGCCTGCTGCCGGTGGCGATCGGCACCGCGTTGCCCGAAGTGGCGGCGGCCATTGCCGCCGCCCGGCGTGGCCAGGGCGACATGGTGCTGGGCCACGTGATCGGCTCGAGCCTGTTCAACCTGCTGGTGGTGGTCGGCGGCATGGCCGCATTGCGTCCGCTGGCGCTGCCCGAATCGTTCGTGAAACTGGAGCTGCCGGCGGCGATCGCCTTCGTGCTGGTGCTCTACCCGATGCTGCGCGGTGATCTGACGATCAGCCGGCGTGAGGGCGCGGTGCTGGTGGTGGCCTTCGTCGGCTGGATCGCGCTGGAGCTGGCGCTGGTCTGGGGCGGCTGACCGTCGAAATGCGTAGAGCCGACCGTTGGTCGGCTGCCGTCTGCCACGATGCATGCAGCCGACCAACGGTCGGCTCTACTGGCTGTCCCGGGAAACCGGTGCCTCGGCACCCTCTGTGTCGCCCGGATGGCGCGGCTCCGGCGGTGGCAGCTGTTCTTCCTTGGCGGTCTTGTGGCCCGGCAGGTCCGGCCGGGTTTCCATCAGCAGCGACAACGCGGCCTTGGCCATCATGTGCGCACTGATCGGTGCGGTGATGAACAGGAACACGGTGATCAGCAGTTCGCGCGGCTGCGGGTCTTCGCCGAGGAAGATGTGGTAACAGACCGAGCCGACCAGCACGCAGCCCACGCCCAGCGTGCTGGCCTTGGTCGGGGCGTGCAGGCGCTTGAAGAAGGTCGAGAGCTTCACCAGGCCGAGCGCGCCGACCAGGATGAAGAAGCAGCCGAACAGCAGCAGGATCGACAGCACGATCTGGATGAAGGTGATCATTCGACGATGTCCCGGCGCAGCACGAACTTGCTCAGCACCACCGTGCTGCCGAAGCCGAGCATGGCGATGATCAGCGCCGCTTCGAAGTACACCGCCGAGTTGAGGTACATGCCGAACAACATGAGTTCAGCGATGGCCGTCACCGACAAGGTGTCCAGCGCAAGGATGCGATCGGGCACGGTGGGGCCGCGCAGCAGGCGCCAGGTGGCCAGCAGCATGGCCAGGCCGACCACGTGCATGCACACCACCATCGTGGTCTGGATGAACATGTATCCGGTCATGGGAAGATCTCCATCAGCGGGGCTTCGTAGCGGGATTTGATCTGCCGGATCAGCGCATCCGGATCATCCAGATGCAGCACGTGCACCAGCAGATACCTGCGGTCATCGGACAAGGCCGCCGACACCGTGCCCGGGGTCAACGTGATCATGCTGGTCAACGCGGCGATGCCGTGGATGTTGGCGATATCCAGCGGCAGCCAGATGAAGCCGGGGTGGATGCGGCGCTCCGGCCCCAGCACCTGGATCGCGACCCGGATGTTGGAGATCAGGATGTCCCACAGGGTCACGAACAACAGCTTGGGGAGGGGCTTGAGCGAGCCGATCCGCGCGAACTCGCGGTCCAGCCGGGCGGCGAACAGCGGCACCACCACGCCCAGGATCATGCCGAGCACGAACTGGCCCAGGGTGAAGCTGTCGGACATCAACAGCCAGAACGCCACCACCATCACGCTCAGCGAGGGCGAGGGCAGGATGCGCTTGTACAGGGAAGGCTTGCCGGTCATGGCTGGCGGATCTCCGGCGTTGTGGCACGCAGTTCACCCACGTAGTCCTGGGGCTGCAGCAGCTGGGTGGCCATCGCATCGGTGTGCTGCATCAGCGGGCCGGCGAACACGCTCATCGCGATGCCATAGCTGAGCAGCAGCGCGGCGGCGAACAATTCCACGGTGCGCGTCGGTGCCTTGCGCGGCTTGGGTGCGCCTTCTTCGACCACCGGCACGCGCCAGAACAGGCGGATGCCGCCGCGGGTCAGGCCGACGATGACCATCAGGCTGCTGCCCAGCACGGCGGCCCACACCGCCCAGGTGTACTGCGCCGGCATCCCGGCCAGCAGCGCAGCCTTGGCCAGGAAGCCGGACAGCGGCGGCAGGCCCGCGACCGACACCGCACCGATCAGGAACAGCACCGCAGGCGTTTCCTTGCCCGGCATCGGCGCGATGACTTCCTTGCGATCGCTGGCACCGCCGCGGCGGCGGCGGATCAGATCGGCAATGAGGAACAGTGCGGCGGCCACGAAGGTGCTGTGCGGCAGGTAGTAGAGGCCGGCCGAGAGCACTTCGGGCGTACGCACCGAGAAGGCGATGAACAGCGTCGCCGCCGAGACCACCACCAGGTAGGAGATCAGCACGCGCAGGCGTGCCGCAGCGAGCACGCCCAGGCCGCCCAGCACGAGGGTGGCCACACCGGCCCAGAGCAGCCACTGGCTGCCGTAGCCGGCCATCGGTCCGGCACCCTCGCCGAACCACAGCGTGCTGACCCGCAGCACCGCGTACAGGCCGACCTTGGTCATGATCGCGAACAGCGCCGCCACCGCTGCCGGCGCACGCGCATACGCTTCGGGCAGCCACAGATACAGCGGCATCAGCGCGGCCTTGCTGCAGAACACCAGCAGCAACAGCCCCATGGTCGCCTTGACCAGGGTCAGGTGCGAGGCCGGCACTTCAGCGATGCGCTGGGACAGTTCGGCCATGTTGAGCGAGCCCAGCGAGGCGTACAGCAGGCCGAGTGCGATCAGGAACAGGGTCGAGGCGGTGACGTTGAACACCACGTAGTGCAGGCCGATGCGCATGCGCAGGCCGCGCCCGCCGCTGAGCAGCAGGCCATAGGAGGCGATCAGCATCACCTCGAAGAACACGAACAGGTTGAAGATATCGCCGGTCAGGAACGCGCCGTTGAGGCCGACCAGCTGGAACTGGAACAACGCATGGAAGTGCGGCGCGCGGCGGTCCCAGCCCGAGCAGGCGTGCAGCAGGCAGGGGATGGCCAGCAGCAGCGTGGTCACCAGCATCCATGCCGAGAGGCGGTCGGCCACCAGCGCGATGCCCAGGCGCGAGGGCCAGTCACCCAGCAGGTACACCGCGATGCTGCCGTCAGCGGTCTGCGCGAACAGCAGCGCGACGGCCGCGGCGAGCGCGGTCAGCGTGGTCCACGCCACCGTGCGCTGCACCTTCGGCCCGTAGCGGCGATGCTCGACGAACAGCGAGCAGGCCGCGCCGAACAGTGGAATCAGGATGGGCAGGATCACCGCATGATTCATGCGCCGCCCTCCCGGCCCGGCGCGGTATCGGCAGGCAGCTCTTCTTCTTCGTGCGCGTCCACGTGGTCGCTGTGGTTGTCGCTGCGGCTGCGCATCGCCAGCACGATGCTGACCGCCGTCATCGCGAAGGCGATCACGATGGCGGTCAACACCAGCGCCTGCGGCAGCGGATCGGTGTAGTTGCCCAGGTCGCTGTCGATGCCCTCACGCAGCACCGGTGCCTTGCCCTGCACCAGCCGGCCGCCGGCAAAGATCAGCAGGTTGGTCGCATACGACAGGAAGGTCATGCCGAGGATCACATCGAAGCTGCGCGCGCGCAGCAACAGGTAGATGCCGATCGCGCTCAGTACGCCGATGGCGCTTGCCAGAGCCAGTTCCATCAGTGCATCTCCCCGGTTTTTGCCGAACGGCGGTTGGGATCGATTTCGCCTTTGCGGGCATTGCGGGTGCGCGAGGGCTTGATCGTGCCCATCATCGAGAGCATCAGCATCACGCCGCCGAACACCACCAGGTACACGCCGGTATCGAAGCCGATCGCACTGGCCAGCGGTACCTCGCCGATCAGCGGAATGTGCAGGTCCAGATGGCCGCTGGTCAGGAACGGCACGCCGAACAGCATCGACGCGCAGCCACTGAGGATGGCGATCAGCAGACCGGCACCGATGCAGCGGATGTAATCGAAGCCAAAGCGCGATTCCACCGAGGTGGTGCCCTGGATGACGTACTGGATCAGCAGCGGCACGGCCAGCACCAGGCCGGCGATGAAGCCGCCGCCGGGCGCGTTGTGGCCGCGCAGGAACAGGAAGATCGAGACGGTCAGGGTGAGCGGGAACATGATCTGGGCCAGATCGGCCGGCACCGGCAGCTTGATCGGCGGGCCGGGCATGATCTGTTCCGGCGCCATCCGCGAGCGGCGCAGCATGGCGTGCACCACCAGCGCGGCGATGCCGAACACGGTGATCTCACCGAAGGTATCAAAGCCACGGAAGTCGACCAGGATCACGTTGACCACGTTCTGCCCATACGCCTCCGGCAGCGCACGCGCCAGCAGCTCGCCGGCCATGGTGTTCGGCGGCAACGTCATGGCGGTGTAGGCCATCGCGGCCAGGCCGCCGCCGGCGACGATCGCGATCACCGCATCGCGCCGCTTGCGCCAGACCGACTTCTCCGGGGGCGACTGGATCGGCAGGTAGTTCATGCCCAGCAGCATCAGCACCAGGGTGACCATCTCCACCAGCAGCTGGGTCAGGGCCAGATCGGGCGCGGAGAGGAACACGAAGGTCAGCGAGACCATCAGGCCGACACCGCCGACCACCAGCACCGCCAGCAGGCGCTGCCGGTAGACGAACAGTGCGCCCAGCGCGCAGGCCATCATCACCAGCCACAGCGCCCAGCCCAGCAGTGGGATCGGCTGTGGCGAGGGCCAGTTGGGCGACGCTGGATTGGCCACGAACGGTGCGGCGGCGACGATGATCGCCACCACCACCAGCGCCATCAGCATGCGCTGCAGGCTGCCGTTGGCCAGGCCCTGGGTGAGCCGGTGGGCGAAGCCGAACACCAGGTCCAGCTGCTTGTGGAACAGGTTGCGGCCGATGCTGCGGCTGACCACCGCATGCAGGTTGATCAGGCGGCGCAGCCCGAAGTACAGCGCGATACCGCCAATGACGCCGGCGATGCTCATCATCAACGGGGTGTTGAAGCCGTGCCAGACCGAGAGGCTGTAGGCCGGCATCGCCGCGCCGAGGATCGAGGAGGCGGCCGCGTGCAGCACCGGGGCGATGGTGATCGCCGGGGCGACGCCGACGGCCACGCAGACCACGACCAGGATCTCGACGGGCACCTTCATGAAGCGCGGCGGCTCATGCGGGACGCGGTCCAGATCATGCGGGCCTTTGCCGAAGAAGGTGTCGTGCACGAAGCGCAGGCTGTAGGCCACGCCGAACACGCCGGCCAGCAGTGCGGCGATCGACATCACCACGCGCATGGTTTCCGGACCGCCCGCGGTCAGCGCTTCGGCGAACAGCATTTCCTTGGACAGGAAGCCGTTGAGCAGCGGAATACCGGCCATCGCCAGCGAGGCGATGATCGCCAGCGCGCTGGTGATCGGCATCAACCGCCGCAGGCCGCCCAGCTTGCGCATGTCACGGGTGCCGGTCTCGTGGTCGATGATGCCCGCAGCCATGAACAGCGACGCCTTGAAGGTGGCGTGGTTGAGGATGTGGAACACGCCGGCCACCACCGCCATCGGTGTGGACAGGCCGAACAGCATGGTGATCAGGCCCAGATGGGAGATCGTCGAATAGGCCAGCAGGCCTTTGAGGTCATGCTGGAAGATCGCGTTCCAGGCGCCGATCAGCAGCGTGATCGCCCCGATGCCGCTGACCGTATAGAAGAACAGATCGGTGCCGGCCAGCGCCGGGTGCAACCGGGCCAGCAGGAACACGCCGGCTTTGACCATCGTCGCCGAATGCAGGTAGGCCGAGACCGGGGTCGGCGCGGCCATCGCGTGCGGCAGCCAGAAGTGGAACGGGAACTGGGCGCTCTTGGTGAAGATGCCGGCCAGGACCAGGAACAGGGCATACGGGTACAGCGAACTGGCGCGGATCAGATCGCCCGCGGCGAGTACGGCATCCAGTTCGAAGCTGCCCACGATGCGACCGATCAGCAGCACGCCGCCGAGCAGGGCCAGACCGCCGCCGCCGGTGACCACCAGGGCCATCCGGGCCCCCTCGCGGGCATCCTGGCGATGCGACCAGAAGCCGATCAGCAGGAACGAGCTGATGCTGGTCATTTCCCAGAACACCATCAACAGCAACAGGTTGCCCGAGAGCACCATGCCCAGCATGGCGCCCATGAACAGCAGCAGGTAGCAGTAGAAGCGGTGGGCGCTGTCGCGGGCACTGAGGTAGTAGTGGGCGTACATCACCACCAGTGCACCGATCGCCAGCACCATGCCGGCGAACATCCAGGCCAGGCCATCCAGGCGCAGTGAGAAGGCCAGGCCGATCTGCGGTATCCACTCCCCATAACTGCGGACGATCCCGCCGCCCATGATGGCCGGGGTCATCGTCGCCAACAGCGCCAGTCCTCCCAGCGGAGCGGCCGCGGCTACCCAGGCGGCCGTGGAGCGGGAGGTGCGGCGGAATGAAGCGACGGCCACTGCCATCAGGAAGGGCAGGGCGAGCAGCAGGAGCAGACTAGGATTCATGCAGGGAATGCGGGATTCACGAGCAGGTCGTTCAGTCTAACAGGCAGGCAATTGCTGCCGATACACCCGAATACGCCCTCAATTGCATGTAACGTGCGCTGATTCATTTTTTCAGGGCGGCGCGTGGCCCCATTCGGGCGCGTCGGCCGCCGTATGGAGACCCGCTGGCGACTTTGCCGAGTGTGGCCTCCCGGCGCCCGTCGAATCGGGTCGGGAACCAGTCGTCACAGGGGCTGCGGGACCGCGTGGGCGTGCACGAAGATGAACGGTGACCGTCGCTCGAAAGGCCACTGCGGACGATGCTGGACGGTCCGGCGTGGAGTGCCGGTGAGCGTCCTCGCTCGTTCAGGAAAAACCGGTCAGTAGCGCCAGTCCATCCGGCGGTAGAGCTTGGCCAGGACCCACAGCGGGCCGATCAGCAGGTAGACCAGATCGGTCAGGAAGCTCGGCTTGCGGCCTTCATGCTTGTGGCCGATGAACTGCGCGACCCAGGCCATGGCGAAGACCCCCAGGGCCAGCCAGAACAGGTTGACCAGGCCGATCTCGGCTTCCAGCAGCCGGCAGGCGCAGCCGCTGACGAAGAAGAACGCCAGCATGCCGTAGCCCAGCGTGCGCGAGAGGCGGTTATAGAAGCACCAGGCGGCGAACATCGCCAGGCCGGCCCAGATCCCGTTCTGGAACCAGGTGATCAGCGGCGGCAGGCACCACAGCAGGGCAATCACCGACCACGCGATCGCCGGGACAGCCACGACGTGGATGCGCTGGTTCAGCGCATTGCGGTGATCGTCGGAATAACTGGCGAAATAGCGGTCGATCGGGCGTGCGACGGTGGTGGTGGCCATGTTCCCTCCCAGGATCTGCAGAGCATACCGCCCGTAGAGCCGACCGTTGGTCGGCTTGCTCTCACCCAGACGATACCCCTCGTGCTGCACGCGATAGGCCACCAACGTCCGCGGCAGTCGACCAGCGGTCGACTCTACGGCCGGGACCCCCGGCCATCACGGCCGGGGGCGCAGGCGAATCAGTCGACCGAGATACCGGCCAGGCGCTGCAGCGCCTCGGCGTACTTGGCCCGGGTGCGCTCGATGATCTCGGCCGGGATGCTCGGGCCCGGGGCGGTCTTGCCCCAGTCCAGCGTTTCCAGGTAATCGCGGACGAACTGCTTGTCGTAGCTCGGCGGGCTGGTGCCCACCTCGTACTCGTCAGCCGGCCAGTAGCGCGAGGAATCCGGGGTCAGCATCTCGTCCATGATGTACAGACGGCCATCGGCATCGGTACCGAACTCGAACTTGGTGTCGGCCAGAATGATGCCGCGCTCGCGGGCGTAATCGGCGGCGAAGGCATAGATGCGCAGGGTGGCGTCGCGCACGCGCTCGGCCAGGTCCGCACCGACCGCCTTCACCATCGCATCGAAATCGATGTTCTCGTCATGGTCGCCGACGGCGGCCTTGGTCGAGGGGGTGAAGATCGGTTCGGGCAGCTGTTCGGCCTGGCGCAGGCCGTCGGGCAGCTCGATGCCGCTGATCTTGCCGGTGCGCTGGTAGTCCTTCCAGCCGCTGCCGATCAGGTAGCCGCGGGCGATCGCCTCGACCGGAACCGGCTTGAGCTTGCGGGTGACCACGGCGCGCTTGGCGTACAGGGCCGGATCGACACCCTCGGGCAGCACGCTGGCGACATCGATGCCGGTCAGGTGGTTGGGCATCAGGTGCGCGGTCTTGGCGAACCAGAAGTTGGAGACCTGGCAGAGCATCTCGCCCTTGCCGGGGATCGGATCGGGGAGCACCACGTCGAAGGCTGACAGACGGTCGGTTGCGACCATCAGCAGGTAGTCCCCCGGCGGAGTGCCGGCGGGGAGCCGGTCGCGCGGAATGTCGAAAACATCACGCACCTTGCCGCGATGGCGCAAGGGCAGGCCGGGGAGATCGGATTGCAACAACGTGGTCGGCACGGGCACTCCTGAGGCTTCGTCATGACAGCTGTCCAGGGGACCCGGAGGGCCCGCACAGACAGCGGGCGGCCTAGTGTAAAGCGGGTTGGGCCCGCTGTGACGTAAAATGAGGATCCTTTGTCGCCTTGGCTGCCCAGACCACCATGCGCTGGTACGGAAAACTGCTCGGATTCATCGCCGGCGCCTTGTTGTTCAGGCCCAATCCGCTGTTCGGTGCCGTGGTCGGGCTGTTGCTGGGGCATGCCTTCGATGCCGACTGGTTCCGGCTGAACAGGGAAAACCCCTACCGCGAGCTGGGGCTGACCTCCGAGGCGACCGATGCCGAGATCGACCTGGCCTACCGCCGGCTGATGTCCCAGTACCACCCGGACAAGGTGGTCGGCGCGGCGCCGGAGCTGCGCCAGCAGGCCGAGCGCAAGTCGCGCCAGCTCAATGCCGCCTACGACCGCATCAAGACCCTGCGCAAGCGCTGAGTCCGCGCTGCGCCCCCTTTCCACCTCCCGAAGGCCCCGGCCATGTCCAACTGCATCATTGCCCCCTCCATCCTGTCCGCCGATTTCGCCCGCCTGGGTGAGGAAGTGGACAACGTGCTCGCGGCCGGCGCCGACTGGGTGCATTTCGATGTGATGGACAACCATTACGTGCCGAATCTGACCATCGGCCCGCTGGTCTGCCAGGCGCTGCGCAAGCACGGTGTGACCGCGCCGATCGACGTGCATCTGATGGTGGAGCCGGTGGACCGGATCATTCCGGATTTCGCCGAGGCCGGCGCGACCTACATCAGCTTCCATCCGGAGGCGAGCCGCCACGTGCACCGCACGATCCAGCTGATCCGTTCGCTGGGCTGCAAGCCGGGCGTGGTGCTCAATCCGGCCACGCCGGTGGACATCCTGGACTGGGTGCTCGATGACCTGGACCTGGTGCTGGTGATGTCGGTCAATCCGGGTTTCGGCGGCCAGGCGTTCATTCCGTCGGCGCTGGACAAGGTGCGCGCGATCCGCAAGAAGATCGATGCCAGTGGCAAGGACATCCGCCTGGAGATCGACGGTGGGGTGAAGGCCGACAACATCGGGGCGATCGCCGCCGCCGGTGCCGATGCCTTCGTGGCCGGCTCGGCGATCTTCAATGCGAAGACCAGCTACCAGGACATCATCGCGCAGATGCGCGGCAACGTCGCCGCGGCGCGGGGCTGAGCCATGGAACCGGTGGCTGCCGTGACCATCCGCGTGGCCACCGCCGAGGATGCGGCGCTGATCCTGCGTTTCATCCGCGAGTTGGCGATCTACGAGAAGGCCGAGTCGTCGGTGCAGACCGACGAAGCGGGCATCCGCGCGAGCCTGTTCGGACCGGCGGCGAAGGCGCATGCGCTGATCTGCGAAGCCGATGGCGTGGCGATCGGGTATGCGGTGTATTTCTACAACTACTCGACGTGGCTGGGCCGCAACGGGATCTACCTGGAAGATCTGTACGTCAGCCCGGAGCGCCGCGGCAGCGGTGCCGGCAAGGCGCTGCTGCAGCACATCGCACGGATCGCGGTGGCCGAAGGCTGCGGCCGGTTCGAGTGGTCGGTGCTGGACTGGAATGCACCGGCGATCCAGTTCTACCAGGCCGCGGGAGCGAAGCCGCAAAGCGAGTGGACGGTGTACCGGATGGAAGGCGAGGCGTTGCGGACCTTCGCCGAAGGCTGAGCACCCGTAGAGCCGACCGTTGGTCGGCTGCCGCAGCCAACCCAGCCCGGTAGTGCCGACCGTTGGTCGGCTGCGCTTCTGGCGGGTCAAAAAAAAGACCGCACCATTGCTGATGCGGCCCTGGGAATAGCGGGAGGCTGATCCTGCCTCCATCCATCTTCCTTGCTATGGCCTTCCATTCTCCGGGGGATCGGTGACGCTTTGATGACGTTCACCGGCGGCCACGCCGTCCGCTGCTAGCCTTCGCTTCCCCACTCCCTGGAAGTACCGCATGAGCCGTCCCCATTGGCGTTTGATCCTCAACGGCAAGGCCACCGGCAATGAGGATGTGCGCGAGGCGGTCGCGGCGCTGCGTGAGCGCGGCGTGCAGCTGGAGGTACGGGTGACCTGGGAATCGGGCGACGCCGAGCGCTATGTGGCCGAGGCGATCGCGCATGGGGTCGATACAATCATTGCGGCCGGCGGTGATGGCACCCTCAGTGAGGTGGCCGAGACACTGGCGCACCGGGAAGAGGCCGCCGATGCATTGCCGTCGCTGGGGCTGCTGCCGCTGGGCACGGCCAACGATTTCGCCACCGCGGCGGAGATTCCCAATGAACCGCTGGCGGCGCTGGAGCTGATCGCGCAGGCGTCCACACGCCCGGTCGATCTGCTGCGCATCGATGCCGATGGCGAGGTGTGGTGGTGCGCGAACGTGGCCAGTGGCGGCTTCGGCACCGAGGTCACGGTGGAGACCGATGAGGGCTTGAAGAAAGTGCTCGGCGGCCTGGCCTACCTGGTCACCGGGGTATCGCGGCTGGGCCGGATCGATCCGATCCAGGCGCGGGTCCGGGCGCCGGGGTTCGAGTGGGCCGGTGGTTTCATCGCGCTGGGCATCGGCAACGGCCGCCAGGCCGGCGGCGGGCAGGTACTGTGCCCGGAGGCTCTGATTGATGACGGTCTGCTCGATATCACGGTGATCCCCGAGCTGAGCGGGGAGGTCGCCTCGACCTTTGCCGCGTTGGTCAAGGGCGGCAAGCGCGGCGCGCTGGAGCAGGTGGCCGAACGTGTGCAGGCGCCGTGGGTGGAGATCGAGGCCGAGGAGCCGCTGACGCTCAATCTGGATGGCGAGCCGGTCCAGGCCCGCCATTTCCGCATCGACTGCGTGCCGGGGCGGGTGAACCTGCATGTGGCGCTGGACAGTCCGCTGCTGTCCAGGGCCTGAGTTCCGGCGCGGCTGCTGGGCCGTCCTGCATACGGCTGGCGCGTGGTGGCGCCTGCCGTGCCCGGCTCACTTCAACAGGCGATCCAACAACCTGCCGGCCGCGTTTTCAACCGTCTGATCCGCGCGCCCGCCGATACCAGTGGCGGCGCCGCCCGACGTGACTGAGCGATCCTTGAAGGAAACGGGGAATGTCTGCAGCCGTCGCAGTCGTCCCTGGCCCTGGTTTTCGTACTGGCCGAAGCTGGCACTGATATCGAAGCGGCTGCCCGGGGTCTGCCCCTCGTTCATGGCGCGCTGCACGAGGAAGGTGACCGTGCTGGATCGGCCTGGCAGCAGGGTGAAGGTCGGGTCGACCCGGTTCGTGGTGGCGATCGGGATGCCCTTGATCGTGTCTTTGTCCTGCCCGCCGAAGAAGCGGTAGGTATAGCCGTGGCTGTCGGTCGCGTTGAAGGTGTCGTACTCATAATTCAACACCATCGGCTGCGACGACACATTGCGCAGTGTCATCGTCACCGTGATCTCTACCGAGCCGCGCGTGCGCTGTCCCGCCCGGATCGAATCCAGACGCGCTTCGATATCGCCAAATCGCTCCAGTGCGCCGGTGTCGTCGGGCGCCGGCACGCCGCAGCGTTGGTTCAACGCTTCCAGCTGGGCACGCAGCTGTGCGTTCTCACGACGGAGCGCGTCGGCGGATTGTGCGTGGGCAGGCACGGCCTGACCGGCCAGCAATGCTGCCGCGGCAGCGGCCGACAGCAGCGACTGCTTCAAGGTGATTCCGTTCATGTGCAGATCCTCAATGCATGGACATGGCTGCGCCAAACAGGCCGAGCACGGTGAGATTGACCAGCACCCAGACGATGCCCGCAGCGAACAGGCTGGCCAAGGTGATCAACAACTGCTTGATGCCATCGGGGTTCCCCTTGCTTTGCGCATAGGCGAAACACAGGATCGTGCTGAGCAGGAACAGCACCACCCCGACGATGCCGATGATCGGCACCAGAGCGCAGACCCAGCCGATCCATCGCAGCGTCCTGGCCGTGCGCATCAGGCCTTCGGTTGCGCGACGCCCGGCTTCCTCGCGCACGAGGCGCTGCTGCAGCGCGTTCTGGACGTCGCTTTCATTGAGTTGATTCATGGATGATTCCCCTGTGGATTCCGAAACGATCAGCTGCCCAAAGCACGCCGTGCGCAGTCCTCCGGCGAAACGCACGGATCCTCTTCCGCTGGCTGCGCTGCCACCGCCGGATCGGGCGAGTAGGACGCCAGGACGCGTCCGCTGCGGTCCAGAAGCTGGACGTGCGTGACGTACGCATTGAGGCGTCGCTGGTTCAGATCCGCAGACTGGACGAAGAAGTAGGTCCGCAGCCGGGGTTTGCTGTTCCATCGGCTACGAAGCCCTTCAAGCTCGCGGGCAACCGCTTCGTCAGCGACCGGGGCGAGCTGAACCTGCGCAGAGTTGGCCCAGGTGTAGGAGTACTCCGGAATGTCCATGAAGTAGCGATACTTGCCGCCGTTGAATTCGCCGACCGGGAAGCCCTTCCGCTCGAAGTCATAGGCCTGCAGGTCGGCATCCTCCAGTTCGCTCCAGAAATACGGCGAGCGGCCCGCGTCTGCGATGCCCTGTTCGAGCTGCGGGCGAAGCGCCACCATCAGGTCCTTGCGGCGGAAGGTATCGGCCGTGCCGCGGTATTCCTGCGAGGCGAGGCTGGCCATCGTGTCGAAATCCGTCGGCAGCTTGGACGTGGCGGCATAAAGAAACATCACCTGTTGGCCGCTATCCAACTTGCGATACTCAGTCAGCGGCTTGGCCAGGTCGGCTTGGGGAAGCGGGGTGCGTGCCGTTTTATCTGCGCTTGCCTCACCCTCGGCCGCAGGGGTGTTGCTGTCGTTATCGGCGCTCGGGGGTGCTGCATCGTCTTTGCCGTTGCAGGCGACAAGCAGCAGGGACAGGGTGAGCGCGGTGGAAAGTGATTGCAGTGCGGAGAGGGCCATGGCGTCCTTGACGTGGTGATGGGATGGCGGCAAATCTGCGTCCAGAGGCGCAGCGACGCAGGTCGTGAACATGACTTGACGAACAACACAGGAGGTGGTTGTGAAAGCGGAGCTTATGGAGGAGCTGTACGCCGGGGTCACCGATCCCGAGCGGATGCAGTCATTCGTTGAACGGCTCGGGCGCGCGGTTGGTTGCCACTCGGGCAGCGTGACCCTGCGGGACGTGCAGGGTGGGCGTCACGTGGCGCTGGTTGCGGCCGGCGCGATGGCGGACCCGCGTACGGTGGAGCGCTTCAACGAAGACACGCTGTATTCGGTGGACAACCTCTGGTTCAACCGGGCCGCGCCTACGATGCGGGCTGGCAGTGTCATCGTCAGCGACCGGGTGGCCACGCTGGAGGAGATGCGCGGAACGCGGTATTACCTGGATTTCCTGCGCCAGATCGACACGCTGCGCTCGGTGGCGCTATGTGCCTCGCGCAAGCCGGATCAGGTCACCATGTTGACCTTCGTGGGAACCGAGCGGCGGGGCGATTTCGATGCACGTGAGGTGGCACTCTGCGAAGCGTTGGCACCGCACTTCGTCAACGCCTTCGAGTTGCGCCAGTCACTGCAGGACGCGTGGCGCCAGGCAGGGACGTTGGCCCTGTTGCTTCTCGATGAGAACCTGCGGCCGGTGTCGGTGAATGCCGGGGGGGAGGAGATGCTGCTGGGGCGTGTCCTGCGTGTGCGCCGCAAGGCGGCATTGGAGCCGGTACATCCGGCCTCGCGTGCAGGCTGGAATGCCCTGGTCCGGCGCCTGGCGCTGCGGGGCGGTCCGGCGCAGGACCCCGGGGAGGATATCGTCGCCCTGCATGATGTCGATGGGCTACTGGCAGGCTTCGCGTCGCTCAGGCCTTACGGAAAGTACATCCCCGGCACCGGTACCGCCCGCTTTGTCATGACGGTCAACACGCTCGTGCGCCGTTCGTCTGCCGGGCTGTCCACCACCCTGCGCGAGCTTTTCGGCCTGACCCCGGCCGAAGCCACCCTGGCCGTGGCGCTGCATCACCAAGGCGAGCTGTCGGCCGCCGCCACGATCTGCGGCATCGGTGTCGGAAGCGCGCGGACCCGCCTGCAGAGCATTTTCGAGAAGACCCGTCTGCATCGGCAGGTGGACCTCGTCAGGATGCTGGATACCCTGAACGGTATGTTGGCCGCCGAGCGGCCGATGCCCCTGTACTGACGCTGGAGGCGCCAGTGCGGGCGCCGCGTCGGGGGCTGGCGTGCCTGCCTGCGGCGCGGGACGGGGTTCCCCCCCGCGCCGGGCTGCGGTACAGTCGCCGGGTGTCCATTCTGACGACCCCGCATACCCTTTCTTCCGCTCGCCGTTGGTGGCGATGGTGGCCTGTTGCCGTCGTCCGTCCCGCCACCGCCGTTTCCCGGAAGGAAAGTCGTCTTGATTACGCTCGAGCAGTTCCAGCAGCAGGCCGCTGAAGGCCACACCCGCATCCCCGTCGTCCGTGAAGTGCTGTCCGACCTGGACACGCCGCTGTCGGTCTATCTGAAGCTCGCCGACGGCCCGCATACCTATCTGTTTGAATCGGTCGAGGGCGGCGAACGCTTCGGGCGCTATTCCATCATCGGCCTGCCGGCACGCCGGGTATATGCCTTCCACGGCCATACCCTGACCATCAGCGAGTCCGGCACCGTGGTGGAAACCCGCGAGGTCGCCGACCCGTTCACCGAGGTCGAGGCGCTGCGCAGCGCCCACTCGGTGCCGAAACTGGCCGGTCTGCCGGGTTTCACCGGCGGCCTGGTCGGCTGGTTTGGCTTTGAGTGCATCGGTTATATCGAACCGCGCCTGGCCCCGCCGCGTGGCCGCGATGAGTTGGGCACGCCGGACATCCTGCTGCTGCACTCCGAAGAGCTGGCGGTGTTCGACAATCTCAAGGGCCGCCTGTACCTGATCGTGCACGCCGACCCGGGTCAGCCCGGGGCGTGGGACCACGCCCAGGCCAAGCTGGATGCGCTCGTCGCCACATTGCGCGCCCCCGGCGCCGGCTACCCCGCGCCGATCACGCGCGATGTGCTGGACGAGAACGATTTCGTCTCCGGCTTCACCCGCGAAGGCTTCATTGCCGCGGTCGACAAGTCCAAGGAATACATCCGCGCCGGCGACATCTTCCAGGTGGTGCTGAGCCAGCGCCTGAGCGTGCCGTTCAAGGCGCGCCCGGTGGATGTGTACCGCGCGCTGCGTGCGCTCAATCCCTCGCCGTACATGTATTTCCTCGATACCGGCGACGTGCAGGTGGTCGGCTCCTCGCCGGAAATCCTGGTGCGGCTGCAGGACGGGGAAGTCACCGTGCGTCCGATCGCCGGCACCCGCCCGCGCGGCGCGACGGTGGAGGAAGACAACGCACTGGAAGTGGAACTGCTGGCCGATCCCAAGGAACGTGCCGAGCATCTGATGCTGATCGATCTCGGCCGCAATGATGCCGGCCGCGTGTCCAAGGCCGGCACGGTGGAAGTGGGCGAGCAGTTCGTGATCGAGCGCTACAGCCACGTCATGCACATTGTCAGCGAGGTCACCGGGCAGCTGCAGCCGGGCCTGAGCTATGCCGACGTGCTGCGTGCGACGTTCCCGGCCGGCACCGTCAGCGGTGCGCCGAAGATCCGTGCGCTGGAAGTGATCCGCGAGCTGGAGCCGATCAAGCGCAACGTCTACGCCGGCAGCATCGGCTACATCGGCTGGCATGGCGATGCCGATACCGCCATCGCGATCCGCACCGCGGTGATCAAGGACGGCCGCCGGCACGTGCAGGCGGGCGCCGGCATCGTGTACGACTCCGACCCCGGCAAGGAATGGGACGAGACGATGAACAAGGGCCGCGCGCTGTTCCGTGCGGTCGCGCAGGCGGCCAAGGGCCTGTAACGCACTGCTGCCGAACGGCCTGACACGTGCACGGTTGCGTGCACGCCACTTCCCCATTCAAGACGGACCCTGACCATGTTGTTGATGCTCGACAACTACGACAGCTTCACCTACAACCTCGTGCAGTACCTGCAGACGCTGGGCGCCGAGGTCAAGGTGGTGCGCAACGACGCGTTGAGCGTCGATGAAATCGCCGCGCTCGCGCCCGAGCGCATCGTGATCTCGCCCGGCCCGTGCACGCCCAACGAAGCGGGTGTGTCGCTGGAGCTGATCCGCCGGCTCGGCCCGACCACGCCGATCCTGGGCGTGTGCCTGGGCCACCAGAGCATCGGCCAGGTGTATGGCGGTGACGTCATCCGCGCCACCAACATCATGCACGGCAAGACCTCGCCGATCCGGCATGAAGGCAAGGGCGTGTTCGCCGGCCTGCCGGACCGCTACCAGGCCACGCGCTACCACTCGCTGGTGGTCGACAAGACCACGCTGCCGGCCTGCCTGGAAATGACCGCCTGGACCGAGAACGAGGACGGCTCGATCGAAGAGATCATGGGCCTGCGCCATCGCGAACATCCGGTCGAGGGCGTGCAGTTCCACCCCGAGTCGATCCTCACCGAGCATGGCCACGCCCTGCTGAAGAATTTCCTGCAGCGCTGAGCGCGCCGCACCTGCACCACAAAGGACCCCGCATGACCTTCTCCCCCCAGGAAGCCCTGCAGCGCACCATCGAGCACCGCGAGATCTTCTTCGACGAAATGGTCGACCTGATGCGGCAGATCATGCGCGGTGACGTGTCGCCGGTGATGACCGCCGCGATCCTGACCGGCCTGCGGGTCAAGAAGGAAACCATCGGCGAAATCGCCGGTGCCGCCACCGTGATGCGCGAGCTCGCCCTCGCGGTACCGGTGGAGGACAAGACGCATCTGGTGGATATCGTCGGCACCGGTGGGGATGGTTCGCACACCTTCAACATTTCCACCTGCGCGATGTTCGTGGTGTCTGCGGCCGGGGCCAAGGTGGCCAAGCATGGCAACCGCAGTGTTTCCTCCAAGTCCGGCAGTGCCGATGCAGTCGAGGCGCTGGGCGCGATCATCGATCTGCAGCCGGAGGAGGTCGCGCGCGCGATCACCGAGACCGGCATCGGCTTCATGTTCGCGCCGATGCACCACCCGGCGATGAAGGTCGTCGCACCGGTGCGACGCGAGATGGGCGTGCGCACGATCTTCAACATCCTCGGCCCGCTGACCAATCCGGTCGGTGCGACCAACGTATTGATGGGCGTGTTCCATTCGGATCTGGTCGGCATCCAGGCGCGCGTGCTGCGCGAACTCGGGGCCGAGCGCGCGCTGGTGGTGTGGGGCCGCGACAACATGGATGAGATCTCGCTCGGCGCCGGGACACTGGTGGGCGAACTGCGCGACGGCAAGGTGCGCGAGTACGAGATCCATCCGGAAGATTTCGGTATCGCGATGTCGGCCAGCCGCAACCTCAAGGTCGGCGGTCCGGAAGAATCCATCGCGATGCTGCGTGGCGTGCTCGACAACCAGCCCGGCCCGGCGCTCGACATCGTGGCGCTCAATGCCGGCGCCGCGCTGTACGTGGCCGGTGTCGCCGACAGCATCGCCGATGGTCTGGCCCGTGCCCGTGCGGTGCTGGCCGATGGCAGTGCGCGCTCGCGGATGGAGCAGTACGTCGCCGCCACCCGCCGCATCCGCGGGGCCGTCTGAGCCCGCGTTTTCCGAATTCAGCGGGGCTGGTCGATAATGGCCGGCCTCCAGGACCCCAATGACATGAGCGACATCCTCGATACCATCCTGGCCCGCAAGGCCGAAGAAGTCGCCGCACGCCGGGCCCAGGTGCCGCTTGAAGCACTGATCGCGCGCGTGGAGCAGGCTCCGCCCGTGCGTGGCTTCGCGGATGCGCTGCGCGCCTCGATCACCGCCGGCAACCCGGCCGTGATCGCCGAAATCAAGAAGGCCAGCCCCTCCAAGGGCGTTATCCGCCCGGACTTCCATCCGGCTGATATCGCGGTGAGCTACGAATTCGGCGGGGCCAGCTGCCTGTCGGTGCTGACCGACGTGGATTTCTTCCAGGGCAGTGATGCCTACCTGCAGCAGGCCCGCGACGCCTGCACGCTGCCGGTGCTGCGCAAGGACTTCGTGATCGATGCCTACCAGGTGTATGAAGCGCGTGTGCTCGGCGCGGACTGCATCCTGCTGATCGTGGCCGCCCTGGACGACCGCCAGCTGGCCGAGCTGTCCGACCTGGCCATGCAGCTGGGCATGGACGTGCTGGTGGAAGTGCACGACATCGACGAGCTCGAGCGCGCCATCCAGGTGCCGGTGCCGCTGATCGGCATCAACAACCGCAACCTGCGTACCTTCGAGGTGTCGCTGCAGACCACGCTGGACATGCGCCAGGCCGTGCCGCGCGACCGCCTGCTGGTCACCGAAAGCGGCATCCTCGGCACGGCCGATGTCACCGTGATGCGCCAGGCCGGGGTCAACGCGTTCCTGGTCGGTGAGGCCTTCATGCGCGTGGAAGAGCCCGGCGAGGGCCTGCGTCAGCTATTCTTCAGCGCATGACAGCGATCTACCCAACGCCGCGCGACGACGCCCCGCTGGTGGTCTTCGATTTCGATCACACCCTGTATGACGGCGATTCCGGCAGCCATCTGTTCGCCTGGCTGATCAAGCGCAACCCGCTGCGGCTGCTGGCGGCCCTGGTTGCCACGCCGCTGCTCGGCCCGTTGGTGGCATTCCTGCCCACCCGCCGCCGCGGCATCTCCGGCTATGTCTGGATCGCCACGTTTGGCCTGCACCGGGCGCGCGAGTTCAACAAGGTGATCGATCGCTACGTCCTCAAGCACGAAGCCGATATCCGCCGCCGCCTGCTGCCCGTGGCGCTGGAGGTGTTCGCGCGTCACCGCGCCGCTGGCGACCGCGTCGTGGTCGCTACCGGTGCACCGCCGGAACTGGCCCGCGCGATCCTGGCCTTCGTGGCGCACCAGGGCGTGCCGGTGATCGGCAGTGAGGTCGGGCCGTTCCTGGGCGCGGTCATCGCCACCCGCCACTGCCACAACGAAGAAAAGATGCGGATGCTGCGCGAGCGCGGCTACGGCGAGATCGACGTCGCCTACTCCGACAGCAGCGCCGACCTGCCGCTGCTGCTGGCCGCGGCGGCGCCGGTGGTGGTCAATCCGAAGGCGTCCCGGGTGGACTATTTCCGCCAGGTGCTGCCGCCGGGCACCCCCGTGCTCAACTGGGGCTGCGTGGATCGGGCCGGCGATCCGGTCTGATTCACCGCTGAAAATCCCTGAAACGGTGTCGCGTCCGGCTCAGCCTGCGCGCCACTGGACGATGCCATGGCCGATCTGGAACAGGCTGATGCCCAGCACCAGCACGCCGACGGCCACCAGCACCCAGCGTTCCTTGACCTTTTTGACCAGAATCGCGGCAACCGGGGCGGCCATCATGCCGCCGATCAACAGGCCGGCCACGATGTTCAGGTACTGAACGCCCATGGTCAGCAGGAAGGTGATCGACACCGCCAGGGTCACCACGAACTCGGCGGCATTGACCGTGCCGATGGTGGTGCGGGCCTTGCCACCGCGTGCGAGCAGGGTGGACGTCGCCACCGGGCCCCAGCCGCCACCGCCACTGGCATCCAGCAGGCCGGCGACGAAGCCCAGCAGCGGGACGCGCTTCACTTCCTGGGCCGGCAGCATCCGGCCGGCCGCGCGCAGCAGGATGAAGATCGCCAGCACCAGCAGATACATATAGATGAAGGGGCGGATCACGTCGCCGGGCAGCTGGGTCAGCACGTAGGCGCCGACCACCCCACCGACGGCGCCAGGCAGGGCCAGGCGCAGGAACAGCCGACGGTCCACATTGCCCGCGACCAGGTGCGAGACCCCGGACGCCCCGGTGGTGAACACCTCCGCGGTATGGATGCTGGCGCTGACCGCGGCGGGCGGCAGGCCCATGCTGAGCAGGACCGAGGAAGACACCAGCCCGAACGCCATGCCCAGCGCGCCGTCGACCAGCTGTGCGCCGAGGCCGATCAGGATGAACCAATAGAATTCACTGCCAAGTTCCATGCGAACAGCCTAGCGGCAAATGGGCAGGTAGTGCCGACCGCTGGCCGGCGACCCGGGGTAGTCAGGGCCCGGGGGAGGCCGGGTGGCGTGTCCAATCGCGTGCCGGATAGCCGAACGGATAGCTGACCGGATAGCTGACCGGATAGCCGGCCGGATAGCCGACCAACGGTCGGCTCTACCGCGCGGGGTCAGCGGGTGCCGTACAGGACCACGGTCTTGCCGCGGGCATGCAGTTGCCCGTCGGTCTGCAGCTTCTTCAGCACGCGGCCGGCCATTTCACGCGAGCAGCCGACCAGACGGGCCAGTTCCTGGCGCGAGACGCGCAGCTGGGTGCCCTGCGGGTGGCTCATCGCCTCCGGCTCGCGGGACAGATCGTGCAGGGTCCGCACGATGCGGTCGGTCACATCCAGGAACGCCAGGCGGCTGGCCTTCCTGCTGGTATCGAGCAGGCGCTTGGAGAGCTGCTGGCCGATCGAGTAGAGCAGGCGCGGCGCATCGGCCGAGAGCGGGCCCAGGAACAGCTGATGGAGGCGCTCGTAGCTGATCTCGGCCAGTTCGCACGGGGTGCGGGTGCGCAGGATCACCTCGCGCCGGTCCGATTCGACGAACAGCCCCATCTCACCGACGAACTCTCCCGAGCCGAAGTAGCCCAGCACCAGCTCACGATCGTCATCTTCCTCAGCCATTATTGAGACTGATCCACTGATCACGTAGTAGAGCGTGCCGGCCGGATCGCCAGGACGGAACACGTCGGTACGGGCGGGGTAACGGCGGCGGTGGCTGTGGGCCAGGAAGCGATCGATTGTTGCGATATCCAGGGCCAATGGACTTGTGGCAAGGCGCACAGTTGACACGTTGAGGCGCTCCGATTGCTCATGAAGAATTCACGGCTATGTGCCGGGAGCTTAACGATCCGAATTGTTAAGGGCAAACCGAGCACAGGTACTCGTTTCAATGCAAGTTTCGCCCCCGATCACTTTGCCCCATAATTACTTCTTTCCCACCACACACAGGATCGACCGCCGTGGTCAAGCCGTTGCCTCGCCTGAGGTTGCAGGGTTTCAACAACCTCACCAAGGCGTTGAGCTTCAACATCTATGACGTCTGTTACGCCCGCACCGAAGAGGAGCGTCAGCGTTACATCGAATATATTGATGAAGAGTACAACGCCGATAGGCTGACTCAGATCCTGACCGACGTAGCCGAGATCATCGGCGCGAACATCCTGAACGTGGCCCGCCAGGACTACGACCCCCAGGGTGCCTCGGTGACGATCCTGATCTCGGAAGAGCCGGTGATCGACAAGAAGCAGGCCGGCAAGGAGCTGATCTCCGACGCTGTGGTCGCGCACATGGACAAGAGCCACATCACCGTCCATACCTACCCGGAAACCCATCCGCAGGAGGGCATCGCCACGTTCCGCGCGGACATCGATGTGGCCACCTGTGGCGTGATTTCCCCGTTGAAAGCGCTGAACTATCTGATCGAGAGTCTGGAATCGGACATCGTGATCATGGATTACCGCGTGCGTGGCTTCACTCGTGACGTGAAGGGCAAGAAGCACTACATCGATCACAAGATCAACTCGATCCAGAACTTCCTGGCCAAGAACATCAAGTCGCGTTACGAGATGTTCGACGTCAATGTCTATCAGGAAAATATCTTCCACACGAAGATGCACCTGAAGGATTTCGATCTGGACCAGTACCTGTTCGAAGAGAAGGCCAAGAACCTCTCGTTCAAGGAACGCATGAAGATCGAGGCGCTGCTGCGTCGTGAGATCGAAGAGCTGTTCCATGGGCGCAATCTGGCCGAGTAAGGCACTTCGCGATGGTGTCCGGGCCTGGCCCGGGCAACCTCGTTCAGGCGGGACGGCCCGCCCTGTGGAACCGGTGTTTGCGCAAAACCCGGTTCCACGGCAGCTACCGACGACGGTCCGGTGTGAAAACACCGGGCCGTTTTGCTTTTGTTAACCCAAGGAATCCCCCATGCCCTGGATCTATCTTCTCGTCGCCGGTCTGTTCGAAATCGGCTTCGCCATCGGAATGAAGTACTCCGAAGGCTTCAGCAAGCCCCTTCCGACGCTGGCCACCGTCGCGGCCGCCCTGGTCAGCCTGTACCTGATGAGCCAGGCGATGAAATCCATTCCGGTCGGCACGGCGTACGCGATCTGGACCGGGATCGGCGCATTGGGCGTGGCGATGCTGGGCATCTTCCTGTTCGGCGACAGCGCCTCGCCGTCGCGGCTGGCCTGCATCGCGTTGATCGTGGCCGGGGTGATCGGCCTGAAGCTGGTCTCGGGGTAACGCCCTCGCATTCGCGCTGGCGCTCCCACGGTTCGCTGTGCGAACCGTGGGCCCCCGGCTCACTGAACACCCATACCCCCGCCGCTTCGCGGCGCCCCCCTGACTCAGGGGGGCTTTTCACCCGATGCACGCGGCGCGGTGGAGGCTTAAAGGCGGTACGCGATGGTCTTCATGACCTTGGAGGCCAGCGCCATCACCGACGGGATCGGGGCGGGCAGCCTGCGCGCGCCGGCATGCTCGGCATGGTCGGCGTGGCGGGCTTCGTCGATCTTCATCACCTTGATCACCTCGCGGCTGCGCAGGTCGGCCGGGGGCAGGGTATCCAGGTGTTCGTCCAGATGCGCTTCCACCTGACGTTCGGTTTCGACCACGAAGCCCAGGTTCCAGCCATCCCCGCGCAGGCCCGCCAGGGTGCCGATGGTGTAGCTGCCGGCATACCAGATCGGATTGAACAGGCTGGGACGGCTGTCCAGTTCGCGCAGGCGCTGGGCACACCAGGCCAGGTGGTCGGTTTCTTCCTGGGCGGCGTCGAGCAGGTGGGCGCGGGTTTCCGGCTCACGGGCGACTGCGGCCTGGCCGAAGTACAGGCCCTGGGCGCAGACCTCACCGACATGGTTGATGCGCATGAGACCGGCGGCGTGGCGGCGCTCGGGCGCGGCCATCTGCACGTCCGGGGTGTCCTCGGCGGGGTAGGGGCGGCTGGCCGGCGGATTGCCGAACACGGTATCCAGCGCCCGCTGGGCTTCGGTCAGCAGGTGGTCGAGCGGCGTGATCTGGCGGAGCGCGGTCATGGCAGGAAGTGTCGCGGCGGGGGACTGTCGATTCTCGCCCCCCGGGGCCGGTGTGCCAAGCCGGGATCGGGGTCAACTTGCATGTGGCGGAGATGGCCAGTACAATCCCGCCTCTTCACAACGCGTGGCAGAGTTCCGGCCGTACTGCGCCGTAATGAGCCCGACCTACTAGAGTTCTTTCATGAGCACTTTCACTGCAAAGTCCGAGACCGTCCAGCGCGACTGGTATCTCGTCGACGCATCCGGCAAGACGCTGGGCCGTCTGTCCACCGAGCTGGCCCGCCGTCTGCGCGGCAAGCACAAGCCGGTTTACACCCCTCACGTTGATACCGGTGATTACCTGGTTGTCATCAATGCAGAAAAGATTGCCGTCACCGGCAACAAGCTGCAGGACAAGCTGTATCACCGTTTCACTGGCTACATCGGCAACCTGAAGACCGAAACTCTGGCCCAGGCGCTTGAGCGCCACCCGGAGCGTGTCATCGAGACCGCCGTCAAGGGCATGCTGCCGAAGGGCCCGCTGGGCCGCGCCATGTACCGCAAGCTCAAGGTGTACTCGGGTTCCGAGCACCCGCACGCCGCTCAGCAGCCTCAGGTTCTGGATATCTAATCATGGCTATCACGCAAAACTACGGCACCGGCCGCCGCAAGTCCTCCACCGCCCGCGTGTTCCTGCGCAAGGGCGCCGGCAACATCACCGTCAATGGCCGTCCGCTGGACGAGTTCTTTGGCCGTGAGACTGCACGCATGATCGTGCGTCAGCCGCTGGAACTGACCAAGAACACCGAAAGCTTCGACATCATGGTCACCGCCGCTGGCGGTGGTACCACCGGTCAGGCCGGTGCGATCCGTCTGGGCATCGCCCGTGCGCTGGTCGAGTACGACGAAACCCTGAAGTCCGAGCTGCGCAAGGCTGGCTTCATGACCCGTGACGCCCGTGAAGTCGAGCGTAAGAAGGTCGGCCTGCACAAGGCACGTCGCGCCACCCAGTTCTCCAAGCGCTGATCCATCGCGCCTGGCGTGGGATCCTTCGGGATCCCGCTGGGGGGTACGCAAAAGCCCGGCTTCGGCCGGGCTTTTGTCGTTTCCGGGGGTGGGTTTCGTCCCCGCAGATCGCTTGGTCGTCAGGTGGATGCAGCGAGGGATGGCGACGCTTCCGGCGGCACTGCTGCGCTCGCCGCTGTTTCATAGGGGCGGCGGTGGCGGTAGTGCCGACCGCTGGTCGGCTGCTTTCGTGGCCCGGCATGGGCAGGGTGTCGGCCGTCCACCCTCTTTCTGGTGAAACAGCCCCCTTGGAGTGCAAGGGCGCGCGCCGTCAGGCGCGGGGATGTGGCAGGGGAGGGCTGGCGCCCACACCTTGCTGCGCAAGGTGTGGGATCTGGGCGCTTCGCGCCCGGACAAACGCCCAAACAAACAGAAAAGGCCGATCTTTCGATCGGCCTTTTCTGTTTGTTTGGCTGCCCCGGATGGATTCGAACCACCGAATGCCTGAGTCAGAGTCAGGTGCCTTACCGCTTGGCGACGGGGCAAAATGTGCGTGCAATTATTGCACTTTTTCCCTGAAAAACCAAGCGAACTTGGTGGCTATGGGTGGACTCGAACCACCGACCCCAGCATTATGAGTGCTGTGCTCTAACCGGCTGAGCTACATAGCCTCAGGGAGCCGGTAATTCTGGAGATGTATTCGGAATCTGTCAACACTTTTTCACCGCGCTTGTGAGTGGGCAGCGGGCGTGGCACAGTCCCGATCAGTAGATTTTTCTAGGAGTCCGCATCGTGATCGATCCGGACGGCTATCGACCGAACGTCGGTATTGTGCTGATGCGGCAGGATGGGCAGGTTTTCTGGGCACGACGTGTGCGCCGGGATGGCTGGCAGTTCCCGCAGGGCGGCATGAACACCGACGAGACGCCTGTCGAAGCCATGTATCGCGAGTTGCAGGAAGAAACCGGGTTGTTGCCGGAGCACGTTGAAGTGCTCGGGGCGACGCCGGGTTGGCTTCGCTATCGGCTGCCGGCACGGGCCATCCGCCGCAATGAACGGCAGGTCTGTATCGGCCAGAAGCAGGTGTGGTTCCTGCTCCGGCTGGCCGGGGACGAATCCCACGTCACCCTGGACCATACCGACAGCCCCGAGTTCGACCAGTGGCGTTGGGTCGATTTCTGGTACCCGGTCGAACATGTGGTGATGTTCAAGCGGGGCGTCTATGCGCGTGCGCTGCGCCATCTGGCGCCGCTGGCACGGGGGGTGGCCGGGCCGGGGGTGGAAACCATGCCCAAGTCCGCGCAGGAAGCCTGGATGCCTGGCAATGCCGCCGGTCACGACCGGCCGCGCAAGCGCACTACGCCCAAGCGGGGTGGTGGCTACTGGCCGCGCAGCAAGGCCAAGGGCGAGCCGGGCGCCGTCTGAGCGCTGCTGGCGGCTCTGAACCGTATCGAGAATGATTCAGGTTCGAAATTGACAACCATTCGCATTTCGATTGGAATAGCAGCAGGCCGATCCGGGCCTGCCTGCCGAGTCCGCACGTGTACGTCTGCATCTGCAACGGGGTTACCGACCATCAGATCCGCGAAGCCGCGCAGAGCGGTGTCGTGAGCGTGTCCGAGCTGACGATGCGCACCGGCTGCGGCGCGACCTGCGGCTCCTGCCTGGACATGGCGGCCGATCTGTTGGCCAAGTTCAGCGCTACCCACGACCTGCCGCTGCCGGTATTGGGCCTGCAAGCCGCCTGAGATCGGCCGGCCCGGTTGCGGGCCGCAACTGAGCACGATTCGCGTTCCTTCATGCCTGCGCGCGACGCGCTACAGTGCCCGCGATTCCACGCAGCAGGAGCACGCTCATGAAGGGCGACGCCAAAGTCATCGAATTCCTCAACAAGGTCCTCTACAACGAGCTGACCGCGATCAACCAGTACTTCTTGCACGCCAAGATGCTGAAGAACTGGGGCCTGAAGGAGCTCGCCGATCACGAGTACAAGGAATCGATCGAAGAGATGAAGCACGCGGACATCCTGTCCGACCGCATCCTCTTCCTCGAAGGCCTGCCGAACTTCCAGGCACTGGGCAAGCTGCGCATCGGCGAGAACCCGGCCGAGATCCTGCAGTGCGACCTCAGCCTGGAACGCGACGGCGTGGTAACCCTGCGCGAAGCGGTGGCCTATGCCGATTCGATCGGTGACTACGTCAGCCGCCAGCTGTTCGTGAAAATCCTCGAGTCCGAGGAAGAGCATATCGACTGGCTGGAAACCCAGCTGGATCTGATCGAGCGCATCGGCGAACCGAACTACCTGCTGACCAAGATCGAAGACTGAGTCAGCCCTGCAACGGGGCGCGCAGGCGGGCGTGATAGCCGCCCAGCGCGATCCGTGCACGCGCGAACTCGGCGATCAACAGCGCCACCGCCACGGCGGGGCGCTCCAGCGTGCCGGCGCGGGCATCGTGCTCGATCCGCCAGGCCGCTGCCGACAGGGCCATCGCGCCCACATTCGCACTGGCGGATTTGAGGCTGTGGGCCAACGCGCGCAGCTGGTCCAGGTCCGCTGCGACCGAGGCGTCCTGCAGCTGGCGGATCAGCGGTGGCGTGTCATCCAGGAACACGCCGATGACCCGCGCGGTGTCCGCGCCGATCACTTCAAGCAATTCATCGAGCACGTCCTGGTCGAGCACCGCGGCGGGTGTCTGGTCGCGTGCGGGCACCGCTGCGGTGGCTGCAAAGGGCCGGGTCGGCAGCAACGCCGGGTCGTCGGCCAGCACGCTTCCCCAGCGTGCCAGCACGGCCTGGAGTGTTTCGCGGTGGATCGGTTTGGACAGGTAATCGTCCATGCCGGCCTGCAGGCAGCGCTCGCGGTCGCCGGCCATCGCATTGGCGGTCATCGCCACGATCGGCAGCCGCGCCGCGCCTCGTGTGGCCTCGTGCGCGCGCCAGCGGCGGGTCGCGTCGTAGCCATCCAGCACCGGCATCTGGCAATCCATCAGCACCACATCGAACGGCCGGGCCTGCAGTGCCTCCAGTGCCTGCTCGCCCTGGGTGGCGGTCTCCACCTCGCAGCCCAGCACCTGCAGCAGCCGCTGCGCGACCAGCAGGTTGACGCTGTTGTCTTCCACCAGCAGCACGCGCAGCGGGAACTGCGGCAGTGCCGTGGGCGAGCCTGCGTATTCCACCTCGGCCAGCAGCGCAGCCGGGCGCGCACTGGGCACCACCGGGCGCAGCAGCGCGTGCAGTTCACTGTCAGCGCCCTGCCGCGACAGGGCGGGTCCCGGGCCAAGCGACTCGGGCGCGGGCGCCTCATCGCCGTACAGCCACAGCAGCTGCGCAGTGGGATGCCGTTCGTTCCCGGCCACCGCCTTCTGCAGTGCCTGGGTGCCATGGCGCAGGCCGTCGGTGTCGGCGATCACCCAGGTCAGGGCCGGGTCGATACCGGGGCGCTGTGGCGCGCGCAGGGCGTCGATCGCTTCGGCGCTGGTCTCCACCGTGTGCAGGCGCAGATCATGGTGCTGGGTCACCCGCTCGATACGCTGGGCGAGCACCGCATCGCGGGTGATCAGCAAGGCACGCCGCGTGTTGCCGACAGCAGGCAGATCGCCGATCACCTTGAGCAGGGGAATCTCGAACCAGAACGTAGCGCCGCGCCCCACGGTGGAGTGCACGCCGATCCGGCCCTGCATCAGGTCGATGATGCGCTTGCAGATGGCCAGGCCCAGCCCGGTGCCGCCGTACAGGCGCGTGGTGGACGCATCGGCCTGGCTGAAGGACTGGAACAGGCGCGCCTGCAGGGCGTCGTCGATGCCGATCCCGCTGTCGGCGATCTCGAACCGCAGCTGGTGCTGCGCGTTGGTCTCGCCCTGGCGCTGCACGCGCAGCCGGATCTGGCCACGCTCGGTGAACTTGATCGCATTGACCAGCAGGTTGCTCAGCACCTGGCGCAGGCGCACCGGGTCGCCACGGACGGACAGGCGTACCGCCGGGTCGAGTTCGAGCGAGAGCTGCAGGCCTTTCGGATCGGCGGCGCGCTGCATCAACTGCACCAGCCCTTCGAGCAGCTCGCGCAGGTTGAACGTGGTGATCTCCAGGTTCAGGCCCTTGGCCTCGAGCCGGGAGTAATCGAGGATGTCGTCGACGATCCTCAGCAGCTGCTGTGAGCTGGTCGCCGCGGTCTGCAGCATCTGGCGCTGGTCACTGCCGAGCTGGCCGCGCGCGATCAGATCGAGCATCGGCAGGATGCCGTTGAGCGGCGTTCGGATCTCGTGGCTCATGGTGGCCAGGAACTCACCCTTGGCCAGCGCCGCGGCTTCGGCGGCCTGCTTGGCGCTGAGCAGTTCCTGTTCAAGCTGGTTCTGCTGCTGCCGGCGCTGCTGCAGCTGATCGCGCTCGAGCACCAGCGCCTCACTACGCCGCTGCAGCCGCTCCAGCTGGTCCTGCGCGTCACGCCAGCGGCGTACCGCCTGGATGCCGGCGATCAGTGCCACCACGCCGGTGCCGGCGGCAATGTCGATCCACGGCCCATTGGCACCGATGCGCGCCATCACCGCGGCAGTGGCACACAGGGCGGCCGCCGCAGCGCTGATCCACAGCGGGGCCGGGGTGGAGGAGGGGGCTGGCCGTCCGTGGCGTCCCATGCTCAGAGCACCGAGTTCTGGAAGTCGAAGTTCAGTTCGCTGCCGGCGGACTGGACCATGTTGCCCTGGATGAAATCCACTCCGCCGATCCACATCGCGGCCGCTGCCTGCGGGTCTTCGATCTGCTGGCCGATGATGCGCAGCCCGGCGCGGTGCGCCCGGTCGATCGCCGCGCGCAGTTCGTCGCGCGTCTGCTGGTTGGTGTGGCTGTTGGAGAAGCGCGCGGCCATGCGCACATAGGCCAACGGCAGCTGCGCCATCAAGGCATTGGCTTCATCGCCCGGCTCGAACTGGCTCAGGCAGAAACGCACGCCGGCTGCATGCATGCGCGTGCAGAACTGCTGCAGGGTGACGGTGTGGATCAAGGCATCGGGCAGGCGTACGTCGATGACCAATGCGCTGCCGTCGATCTGCCGGCTCGCCAGCGATTCCAGCAGCCAGTCACCGAAGGCATCGCGGGCCAGCGTGCGCAGCGACTGCGAGACGAACAGGTGCAGCGGCTGCGCGGCGTGGCGATACAGATCCAGCAGCCCAAGCGCATGGTCGAGCACCTGCTGGTCCAGATCGGCAATGCGCCCGGCTGCTTCGGCGGCCGGAATCACCTGGCCGGCGGCCAGCACGCTGCCATCGGCCTGGCGCAGCCGCAGCAGCATCTGGTATTGCGCGGTGTTGCCACCGGCCACGGCGACGATCGGCTGGTAGGCCAGTTCCAGCTGCCCGTCAAGCAACGCCAGGTGTTCCTGCGCGGCCACATCTTCGCGGCGCACGTACGCGGCCACGCCCGCGGTCAGCAGGCGGGCCTGCAAGGTGGTGCGTTCGACCGCTTCCAGTGCGCTGCCCGCATCGGAGAAGCCCGGCGAGAGCTGCGCATGACCGACCACGCCGCGCAGGTGCACGGATTCGTCATCGCGGATCACGAACGCGCGCGTGGACAACTGCTCGCGCAGGGTATGCGCCATTGCATCCAGCGTGGCCTCGTCGGCCCCGCGGGCCAGCACCAGGAAACTGTTGTCGTTCAGACGTGCCAGCAGGTAGGGCTGGGCGGCATCGGCCAGCCGTTGGCCCGCCTGGGTCATCAGCCGTTCGAACGCGGCATAGCCGTAGCGCTCGCGCAGCCCCAGCGCGCTGGCGATCTCGATGAAGAACAGGCCGCCGTGGTCGCGGTGCGCCAGCGAGGCGCCGAGCTGTTGCATCACATGATGGCGGGTCGGCAGGCCGGTCTCGGGGTTGTTCATCGCCGGTGCGCTGCCGTTGCCCGCCTGTGAGGCGGCCTGCGCACGGGCGCGGCGGATCCGGTTGGAGACGGCGGCGATCAGGTGGCGCGGGCGGATCGGCTTGCTGAGGAAATCATCGGCGCCGCTGTCGAGCACTTCGAACTGGCGCTCCGGATCCGGGTCGCCACTGAGGAACACGATGGGCAGCAGCTGCTGGCCGGGTTGCTGGCGGATCAGGGCGGTCAGCCGCATCCCATCCAGCCCCGGCAGATGCAGGTCCATCAGGATCAGGTCGGGGCGATGCTCGGCGATGGCCTGCTGCACCCCCTCGGCATCGCTGTGCACCAGCGCCTCCATGCCGGCGCCGTGCAGCACGCTCTGCGCGAACAGGGCCTGCGAGCGGTCGTCTTCGACGATCAGCACGCGGTACGGCGAGTCGATGCCGGGCGGCGGCAGGCTGCCGGTCTCGGTGTGCATCGGGGGGAGCAGGGGCGGCGGGCTGGCCGGCGCCGGCGTCAGCGCGACGACATTGCTGTGCACCACGGGCGCGGGTGAGGCCTGGCTTTGCCAGCGCTGCCAGTGGTCGGCCGGCGGCGTTTCAGCGCGCACGGCGCGGGCGGGTGCAACAACGTTGTCGTGAACGGCCATCAGTACTCCCAGTCTGCGCCGCAATTATGCGATGAACACCCGAAGGCAGGGCACGCCTCACCGTGGCAGGGTTCCCGGTTTGACCTGCGTCTGGCCACTGTCGGCCTGCCGCATCAACCAACGCATGCCCTTCCACAGCGTCCGCCAGATCATCCACACGATCAACGCGCCGATCAGGCTGCACGCCACCACCAGGATCAGCGCCAGCCAGGGGTGCGCCAGCGCGAGCGCGAGCCCGCCGACCACCACGGTGTCTTCGGCGGCGGAAGCGATCCAGTTGCTGGCCGGTTCGGGTGAGGTGTTGAGCAGGGCGCGGGTACCGGATTTGAGCCCGTGGCTGGCCAGCGCGACGCCGGCACCGGCCACCAGTGCGGTGCCGCTGAGCTCACCGCTGGGCGAGAGCGTGGCGGCGGCCAGGAACGCACCGGCCGGGACCCGGGCCAGGGTCTGGACCAGATCCCAGACCGAGTCGACCCCGGGGATCTTGTCGGCGAAGAATTCGGCGATGGCCAGCGCGGCCGAGGTGCCCAGCACCCACCAGGACTCCGTGGCCTGCAGCGCGGGCGGCAGGTCGACCCAGCCGAGCAGGCCGGCCAGGCCGACGCCGAACACGGTCAGGTACACGCGGATGCCGGCCAGCCAGGCCAGCAGGATGCCGATCACGAACAGGTGGGCTTCGGTCATGGCACGCGCTCCGGCTGCAGAATGTGCACAGGCGCACACTATCGGGGATGACGTCCATGAACGCCACTGCCCCGATCCCGGCCCTGCGCGGACAAGGTCTTTCCCCTGACTTACACTAGCCCGTCGTTCCAGACAGGGGCCGTTGCGACAGCGCCGGCAGGCGCGGTCGCCCAGGACTGCCATGAATAAACCCACACCTTCCCGCATCCAGATCCGCCGGCCGGGCGCGCCGCCCGTGCAGGACCGCAAGCGCCTGCTGGTGCTGGGCGGGGCCTGGCTGCTGTCGCTGATCCTCGCCGTGCTGCTTGGCGCCTGGCTGGGCTCGCCCGGCGGTGACGTCGGCACCCAGCTCAAGGCCGCCGAGACCCGCAATGAGCGCCTCCAGCAGCAGCTCATCGAACTGCAGCAGCGCCAGGCCACCCTGCAGGCGTCCGACCGCATCAGCCGCGCCGCCAACAACGAAGTCCAGACCTCGCTGGGCGAGCGCGACGAAGAAATCGCCGGCCTGCGCGCCGACGTGGCCTTCTATGAGCGCCTGGTCGGAGCGACCAGCCAGCGCAAGGGCCTGAACACCCATTCGGTGGAGTTCTCGCCGGAGACGGGCGGCACCTGGCAGTACGCCGTGGTGCTGACCCAGAACCTGAACCGCGGGGCGATCAGCCAGGGGCAGATGCGCTTCACGGTGGAAGGCGTCAAGGACGGCAAGCTGACCTCGGTCAGCTGGGACGAGCTGCACCAGCGCACCAAGGTGCCGGGCCAGGACTATTCCTTCCGGTACTTCCAGCAGCTCACCGGCAGCGTGATGCTGCCACCAGGCTTCACCCCGCAACGTGTGCGGGTCACGCTGGGATCGGGCGCGGGGGGCGCCACCCAGGTATTCGATTGGAAGCAGGCCGGAGCACCGGCGGCATCGGCAAAAGAAGGGGAGTAAGCCCATGTTTGGCAGCAACAAATCCAACCGCGACGGACATCTGGTCGTGGACGCGCTGATCGGCGCGCAGGTGGTGATCCGCGGGGACGTGGAATTCAGCGGTGGCCTGTACGTGGAAGGCACCATCCTGGGCAAGGTGATCGCCCAGGACGGCGCCAGCAACGCCACCCTGACGGTGGCCGAGCATGGCGCCATCGAGGGCGAGATCCGTGCCCAGGTGGTGGTCATCAGCGGCCGCCTGGACGGGGATGTGCACGCCACCGAGCGGGTCGAACTGACCCCCAGCGCCCGGGTGACGGGCAACATCCATTACCAGGTGGTGGAAATGCACGCCGGCGCCCAGCTGACCGGCCGCCTGATCCATAGCTCGGCGCAGATGGCCCTGCCGCCGCCGTCCGGGGATGCGGACCAAGGCAAGGGCAAGGACACCGCGGCCCGCAAGAAGCTGGCCGAGGCGATGGCCTGAATCGCGCCCGCGTGACAACTTGAAACCGTGCTCATGCACCCCCATGCTGGGGGCATGAGCACGCTTGTTTCCCTGCCCGGCGCTCCCGCCGCCGCGCCGAACTACCAGTCCCTGGACCGTCCGCTGAACTTCACCGAGGCCGCTGCGGCCAAGGTCAAGGAGCTGATCCAGGATGAGGGCAACGCTGCCCTCGCCCTGCGCGTCTACATCGAAGGCGGCGGTTGTTCCGGCTTCCAGTACGGCTTCGAGTTCGACGAGAACCGCGCCGAGGACGACCTGGCGGTGGATACCGCCGGCGTCACCCTGCTGGTCGATCCGCTGAGCCTGCAGTACCTGATGGGCGCCGAGGTGGATTACACCGAAAGCCTGACCGGCGCGCAGTTCGTGATCCGAAATCCGAACGCCAAGACCACCTGCGGCTGCGGCAGCAGTTTCAGCATGTGATGTGCGCGCAACCGGCCTGACGGTCGGTTGCCGCTTGCCAGTCCCGCCGAATGTGGGCAGGCTCTTGCGATGTCCAAATTCTCTTCGCAGCTTTCCGGTTTCGCCTTCGTCAGCGAGCCGCTGGAGCGCGCCGATACCCTGCGCGATGACGCCGATGCGTTGTTGCGCCTGTGGCCGGACGCGCGTGTATTGGTGCTCGACCAGGACGGCACGGCGCTGGCCGGCCACGATGGTCAGCCGCTGCCGCTGACCGGCGCGGATCTGGGCGGTGGCCCGGGCACCGCGATCTTCCTCGGCCTGCGCGGCGAGCAGGCGTGGTTCTCGATGGAGGCCGCCGGGCTGTCGGTGACGGCGCCGCAGCGGGTCGACCTGCGCCAGTCCGCCGCGACCTGGTCCATCGCCGATTCCACCGCCTTCTGTTACGCCCGGGGCATGTCCTACTGGCAGTCGCGCACCCGCTTCTGCGGGGTGTGCGGCGGCGCGGTGACCTTCAGCCGCGGTGGCTTCGTGGGCCGGTGTGGCCAGTGCGCCACCGAACACTACCCCCGGGTCGATCCGGCGGTGATCGTGGCCGTGGAGAACCAGGGCCGGCTGCTGCTCGGCCGCCAGGCGAACTGGGCCCCGCGCCGTTATTCGGTGTTGGCCGGCTTCGTCGAGCCGGGTGAGTCCCTGGAGCAGACCGTGGTCCGTGAGGTCTTCGAGGAGAGCCGGGTGCGCGTGCGCGAGTGCCGCTACCTGGGCACCCAGCCATGGCCGTTCCCCGGCGCACTGATGCTGGGCTTCGCCGCCACGGCCGAAGACGACGTGCCGACCGTGAACGGCGAGCTGGAAGATGCGCGCTGGTTTACCGCCGAGGAAGTGGGCGCTGCCCTGGCCCGGGATGTCGAGGATGACGGCGAAGGCATCCGCCTGTCGCCGCCGATCTCGATCTCGCGCAGCCTGATCGAGCACTGGTACCGCCAGCAGATCGCCTGACCGTCGCCTGCCGTTGCCGCAGGCTGAACACGCGGCGCGGTACATTACCAACGGCCCGGGGAATTGCCGGGCCGCAAGGCATAGTAGCGGCGCGTTCCACGTCCCGAGCCGGAGGCTTACATGTTCACCACCCTGGTCGCCGTGCTGGTTGCCTTGGCCCTGGGCCATGTCGCGCCGGGCGTGGCCGTCGCGCTGCGGCGTTTCGGCCTGTACCGGCGCTGGCTGCAGTGGCTGGACCGGCACGCCGCCGAAGACGGGGTCTGGCGCGGCCGCAAGGGCGCCTGGCTGGCGGTGCTGCCGTTCGTGGCAGTGCTGGGCCTGCTCCAGTGGCTGTTCGATGACCGCGTCTACGGCCTGCCGTCGCTGCTGCTGGGCGTGCTGGTGCTGGTGATGTGCTGGGGCCCGCGCGATCTGGACCGCGATGTCGAGGCGGTGATCGACGCCGATGACGCCCACGCCCGCCACCTGGCGATCGCGCAGCTGCAGTCCGCCGGTGGCAGCCTGCAGGAAGACGTCCCCTCGCTGGTCGAAGCCACCGTGCTCAACGCGCTGCGGCGCTGGTTCGCGGTGCTGTTCTGGTTCCTGCTGCTGGGCCCGGTCGGCGCGCTGCTGTATCGCCTGCTCGCCTTGCTGGGGGTTGGCCCGATGCGCTCGCTGGCCAGCGTGGAGGCGGTCGCCGGGGCGCGCGTGGTGCTGTCCTGGCTGGAGTGGCCGGTGGCGCAGCTGATGTCGCTGTCGATGGCGCTGGTCGGCAACTTTGATACCGCGTTCAAGGCCTGGCGCGAAGCGCACGGGAATCAGTGGTCGGCCTCGACACACTTTCTCGGTGCGGTCGCGCGGGCAAGCGTGAGCGCCGAGCTGCGTGAGGACGCGCACGATTACAGTGATGCGGGGATGGTGCCGGTGTGGCGTCGCCTGCCGGAGCTGCGCGATGCGATGAGCCTGGTGTGGCGCATGCTGCTGCTGTGGATGGCGGTGCTGGCGCTGCTGGTGATCGCCGGCTGGGTCACCTAGCCGTCCGGATCAGCCCGGTGCCAACCAGGTAAACGGCACCCACGGCAGGTTGCGTGCGATCCAGTACGCGGGCAGCAGGATCAGCCAGAAAGCGGGCTTCATCAGCAGCGTGATCAACGGCTGCAGCGCGCGTGGCCGCCAGCCCAATGCCCAGCCGAGCACCAGCGGGGCGATGGCCAGCATCAGCATGGCCAGGGGATTCATCGAAAACGCGGTGGCCACATCGCCGTGGGCCAGCGCGTGCAGTGCACGCGTCAGCCCGCAGCCGATGCAGTAATACCCGGTGACCGCCAGAAAGCTGCACGGCGGGAACGGACTGCTGGCGCTGTTGGGGTCGTAGTGCCGCAGCACCCAGACTCCCGCACCGGCCGCCAGTGCGGCCGGTGGCAACAACGCCAGCAACCAGCGCTTGCCGTGCAGCGCGATCATCAGCTGTTGCTTTCGATCTGCTGCTGGAACTGCTGCATCTGCTCCATGTAACCGTCCACGCCCATGAAGGCCAGCGAGATCACGAACAGCACCACGCCGGCGATCAGGAAGCCGGTGGTGACCCATGCCCAGATCTTGGCGTTCTTGGAAGCACGACGCGCGCCTTCCAGGTCGCCCTGGTTGAGCAGGCCGTTGACCTTGCTGGCGAACACGATCGCGACCACACCGGTGACGATGCCCGGGAAGCTCAGGCACGACAGGCAGCACACGAAGAACGCCAGTATGGTGACGACGATCGACCAGATCAGGTGGTTCGGAATGCTGCCCGGGGCGGGCGGCAGGGGGGCGGTGGCATTCATCAGCGAAACTCCATTTGCTTGGGTGGGTGGGTGCGTACGAGGTGTCCCGGGCGGTAATCTAACCGATGTCCCTGTCTCTATGTATACGGTTACATGCAGGCACGGCGGGGCTCACGCCTGATCGCCCCGCAGCTGTCGCACCTGGCTTTCCAGCATCGGTGCGGTGGCAGCATCCCCCGCGATCGGCGCAGAGGCGACCACCTCCACATGCGCGCGGAAGCGGCGAGGCACACGCATGCGGCCCAGGCGCGTGTCGCGGCGGCTCCACATGCTCGACCACATCCCACGCAGCGCCATCGGCACCACCGGTACCGGGCGACGCTCCAGGATCTTCTCCACGCCCGATTTGAACGCGCCCATCTGCCCATCGCGGGTCAACGCGCCCTCGGGGAAGATGCAGACCAGCTCGCCCTCGGCCAGCGCCTTGTCCACCTCATCGAAGGCGGCCTGCATCAGCGCGGGATCTTCGCGTGCGCCGGCGATCGGGATCGCCTTGGCGGTGCGGAAGATCCAGCGCATCACCGGGATGTTGAAGATCTTGTAGTACATGACGAAGCGCACCGGCCGCGGGATCGTCGCCGACAGGATCAGCGCGTCCATGTAGCTGACGTGGTTGCACACGATCAGCGCCGCGCCCTCGTCCGGCACGTGGGTCTCGATCCCGTGCGGGCGCAGCCGGTACAGCGCACGCACCATCACCCAGCTGAGGAAGCGCATCAGGAATTCAGGCACGATCGTGAAGATGTAGATCGACACCACGGCGTTGGCGATCGCCAGCGCCAGGAACAGCTGCGGGATGGTCCAGTCCAGCACGCGCTGGGTCAGCAGGCCAAGACCCGCAGCGAGCACGATGAAGCCGGAGTTCTGGATGTTGAGCGCAGCGAACACGCGTGACATTTCCGACTTGGCCGTGCGGCTCTGGATCAGCGCGAACAACGGCACCACGAAGAAGCCGGTGAACAGGCCGATGCCGATCAGATCGATGATGATGCGCGCGCTGCCCGGCGCCTGCACGAACTGCCAGATCGATAGCCCGGCCACGGCAGCTTCACCGACGCGGGCGAAGTACAGGTCGAGCATGAAGGCGGTCATGCCGAACGCCCCCAGCGGCACCAGCCCGATTTCTACGGTGCGCCCGGACAGCTTCTCGCACAGCAGCGAACCGGTGCCGGTGCCCAGCGAGAACAGGGCCAGCGCGAAGATGTAGAGCAGGGAGCCGCCGCCGAGGTTGACCTCGGCATAGGTCGGCAGCTGCGAGGTGAGCATGGTGCCGACGAACCAGAACCAGGACACGCCCAGGATCGCGTTGCGCACGGCCTTCTGCTTCTTGGCCATGCGCAGCACCGCGAGCGACTCGGGCAGCGGGTTCCAGTTGATCTTCAGGTCCGGCGCGCCCGCATCGACCTTGGGGATCATCCGTGCGGTCAGATTGCCCGCGACGGCGAGCACGATCACCGCGGTGGCCGCCACGATCGGCCCATGGCTCCCGGACAGGGCGAAGATCAGGCCGCCGGCGATCATGCCGGTCAGGATCGACAGCGAGGTGCCCATCTCGACCAGGCCGTTGCCGCCGGTCAGTTCCTCGGGCTTGAGGATCGAGGGCAGCACCGAGTACTTCACTGGCCCGAACAGCGTGGACTGCATGCCGGTGCAGAACAGTGCCACCAGCAGCACGGGCATGCTCTCGGTCAGGAAACCGAGTGCGGCCAGCGACATGATCGCGATTTCCATGGTCGTGGTGATCACGATCAGCCGGGATTTCTCCAGCTTCTCCGCGATCTGGCCGGCCAGTGCCGAGAACAGGAAGTACGGCAGGATGAAGATCGCCGGCGCCAGGTTGGTATACAGCGAGCGCTCTTCGATCGGCGTGCCGAGGAAGAACAGCAGCGCGATGATCGCCTGGCGGTAGACGTTGTCGTTGAACGCGCCCAGCGACTGGACGATGAAAAACGGCAGGAAACGGCGTTGCCTGAGCAGAGCGAACTGACTATGGCCGGACATGGAGACTCCTTGCGAACCGGCGCAGCCTAGCATTCTCCCTGTTGGCGCAGCATGGCAGCGCCGCGGAACGGTGCAGGCAGCCCCGTCTTGGGTAGCTCACGACCGTTGGTCGTGAGAACGTTCAATAGGTCGTGAGCCCTTCAACATCCGTATCGACCAACGGTCGATACCTACCGCAGCGTGCGCGCGGCCTCATTGGCGGCGCCCCGCAGCTTGGGCAGCAGGCGCAGCATCAGCCCCATCTGGGTGCGGATCAGCTGCAGCTTGGGGGGCATGTCGTCCGGGATCTGCTCCAGCTGCTCGGCCAGGGCCCGATCGCCCTCGTTGGCGTCTTCAGCCACCGGCTCGCGCCGCTGCAGCGCAGTGGCGATCTGCTGCATCGCCTGTTCGACGCGTTCCCCACCGGACAGCGCCAGTGGATCCTGGCCGTAGCTGTCCAGCTGGGTGCGGTGGGCGCCCAGTGCGGAGAGATGGCCGAGCAGGGTGTTGGACAGCGCCAGGAAGCGGAAGCCGGCATCCAGGTTGCGGCGCACGTGGCCGGGCTCGCGCAGCATGTTCGACAGTGCCGTGGACAGCGCCGCATCGGCGTTGTGCATGTCCCGGCGTGCGATGCGATAGGCCAGATCGTCCTGCATCCCGCTGCCGTACTGGCCCAGTACGGCGTGCAGGTACTTGGCGCAGTTGTCGAGCACACGGGCCATCACCAGGTTCAGGCGCCGGCCCTGCCAGTCGGGCAGGATCAGGAAGGCGGCCGCCGCGGCGATCGCGCAGCCCAGCAGGGTATCCACCAGGCGCGGCCAGATCAGCAGGAAGCCATCGCCGATCAGGTTGAAGCAGGTCAGTGCCATCACCGTGATCGCCGCCGAGGCCACCAGGTAGCGATCGCTGCGGGTGAAGAAGAACAGCAGCGCCGAGAGCAGGGCGATCAGCAGTTCGATGCGCAGGTCCTGGAACAGCTGCATCAGCGCCCAGGTCAGCACCAGGCCGATCAGCGTGCCGGCGATCCGTTGTGCCAGCCGCTGGCGGGTCGCGCCGAAGTGCGGGCGGCACACGAACACGATGGTGAGCAGCACCCACGAGCCGTTCTGTGCGTTGAACAGCCGGATCGCGGCGAACCCGACGATCAGCGCCAGCGCCATGCGCAGGCCGTGCCGGAACAGCACCGAGCCGGGGGTGAGCTGCTGGCGGATGCGCACACCCATCTCGCGCAGGGTATGCGGGTTGGTATCGCGCAGGCGGGTATCGACGTTGTCCAGGGTGGACTCGGACTTCTCGGCCTCGGACAGGCGCCGCTCGATGCTCTGCAGGTTGTGGCCGAGCAGTTCCAGCGAGGCCAGCAGGCGCTGCCACTGCGGGTTGTGCTGGGCACGCAGCCAGGTGATCGAATCGGTCAGGTCGGCCGTGGCCTGCTTGGTGCGCTCGCCGTACTGGAACGGCTGGCGCAGGCGGATCGCCTGGCCGAGGTTGGCGCAGGCCTCACCCTGCAGCGCGAGCAGGCGCTGGCAGCGGTACAGCACGTCGCTGTGGAAGAACGCCTCGGTGAGTGCGCCGTAGGGGTAGTGCGAGGAGCTGGCACGCTCATGGAAGTCCTGCGCCATGTAGTACAGGCGGAGGTACAGGCCGGACTGCACGCCGGGGCGACCGGAGCGGCCAAACCGGGCCAGGATCGCGGTCTTGGCGATGTTCAGCGCTTCGACCACGCGCCGGTTCTGCTCGGCCAGGGCCAGCTGGCGCTTCTGCACGTCGGCATCGCGCACCGGTTCGAACAGATCGGCCTTGAGCTGCAGGTAGCGGCCCAGTTCCAGGTACAGGCGCGCGACCCGCTCGCGCACGGGCCGGTTGGCGAACAGGGCGGTCCACAGGATCGAGAGCAGCGCGTACCAGACCGCACCGGCCAGCAGATGGCTGACCGCGTTGATCGCCTGGGACAGATCGGCCGCGCCGTGCTGCTCCAGCCCGATCATGGTGTAGATGGCCAGCGTCACCGTGGCCTGCGCGATGGAGGCATAGCGCTCGCCGAGCGCGCCGAGCAGGGTCAGCCCGAACGTCGCTGCGGCCAGCGCGGTGATGAACCACCACGGATGCGGGAACAGCACCACGACCGCGGCGGCGGCAGCCACGAAGCACATCAGTGACAGGGCGACCGATTTGATCCGGCCCCACCAGTTGTCGTCGGTCTCGGCGATCGCGCTGGCGATGATGCCCAGGAATACGCCCGGCAGCGCAGGCAGCTGGTCGAGATACCAGCACAGCCCCATCGCCGCGGACAACGCGATGAACACCCGCAGGCCATAGCTGGCCTTCTCATGCGCCCACAGGCGGCTGACGCGGGTTTCGAACGAAGGCATGGCGACTCGGCGGAAGGCAGGCGGCCATTATTGCCGGAGCGGGGTGAAGGGGACACCTCTGTCTGCTTGGCTGGGGCGGCGTGGGTGGGTTGCCGGGACACGCAGCAAGTAGTGCCGGCCGCTGGCCGGCTCCCGACAATGCCGAGGAGCCGGCC